>JASHOO010000286.1 GCA_030041035.1 Bryobacteraceae bacterium
CCTGGCTCTGGTCGGCAGCGAAACTCTCTTGGGCCGCGAGATTCGCGACCTGCTGGCGGGCAGCACTCTCGGCCGGGACCTCCGCTTGATTGCCGCCGGCAATGAAGAATCCGGCAAACTCACCGAGCAGTCGGGCGAACCTGCTATTCTCAGCCCGCTCGAAAGCCAGAATCTCGAGTTCGCCAACCTGATCTTTCTCGCCGGCGCCGTCGACTCGGTCGAAAAACTGCGTGACCTCGCGCCCCGAGCCCACCTGATCGACCTCACTTACGCCGTCGAAGACCTTCCCGATGCGCGCCTGCGCGCTCCCATGGTCGAACCCGCCGGATATCATGCCCCTCCCGATGCCGTGCACGTCGTCGCCAGCGCCGCAGCCATTGCCCTCGCTCTGGTGTTGGGCCGGCTGCATCCGCTCCACCGGGTCCGCCGCGCCTTGGCTCACATATTCGAGCCGGCCAGCGAGCGCGGTGCCAACGGCCTGGATGAATTGCAGCAGCAAACCGTCGGTCTGCTTTCGTTCAAGGGCCAGCCCAAAGCCATCTTCGACGCCCAACTCGCCTTCAACATGCTTTCTCGCTACGGCGAAGAAGCTCCCGCTGCGCTCGAAGATGCAGAGTTGCGCATCGAGCGCCACCTCGCGACGCTGCTCGCCGCCTTGGGTAGCGCGCCCATCCCCTCGCTGCGTCTCATCCAGGCGCCGGTTTTCCACGGTTACAGCATCTCCCTTTGGGCCGAATTTGAATCGTGCCCCGGCGTCTCGGCCATCGAACAAGCGCTGGAAGGCGAGCCCGTGGATCTCCGCACGGGCGGCCTCGAGCCGCCCAACGTGGTCGGGATGGCAGGGCAGGGTGGATTGGCCATCGGCAATATCGCTCTCGATCGCAATAACTCTCAGGCCGTCTGGCTCTGGATCGTAACCGACAACCTTCGGCTCCGCGCCGAAAACGCCATCGCCGTGGCCCAGCAATTACTATGAACTATCGCGGCTTTTTCCCCTTTGCCCTTTATCTTTGCCCGGTTTTCTGGTTATCTTGCGGTTATCACGTCGCGGGATCCGGCACCAGCGCCATCCTCCCCACCAGCATCAAGACCATCGCCGTCCCCGCCTTCTCCAACGTGACCGTCCGCTACAAGCTCACCAGTTACATGTCGGAAGCCATCACGCGCGAGTTCATCACCCGCACCCGCTACAGAGTGGTGAGCGACCCGAAAGAAGCCGACGCGGTGCTCAGCGGCTCAGTCCTTAGCTACAATTCCTACCCCACGGCCGTGGATCAAAAGACAGGCCGCCCTTCGGCCATCCAGGCCATCGTCACCATGCAGGTGACCCTCCGTGACCGCGCCACCGGCGCTGTTTTGTTCGAGCGCCCTCGCTTTGAGGCGCGCCAGTACTACGAGATCGCGGTCGACCCTAAAGCTTACTTCGATGAAAGCGATGCCGCGCTCGACCGCCTCAGTCGTGAGGTGGCCCGCTCCGTGGTGTCTGCCATCCTGGAGAACTTCTAGTGACGCCTGCGCAGTTTCTCGCGCGCATGAAGTGCAAGGACATCGCGCCGGCGTACTTGTTCCTCGGAGCGGAAGCCTACCAGGGCCGGCGTTGCCGCGAGGCGCTGCTCGATGCCGTACTCGGCTCGGAAGGCCGCGAAAGCGGTCTCGCCCAGTACGATCTCGGCGAAAGCTCGCTCATACAGGTGGTGGATGATGCCCGGGCGCTCTCGCTATTTGCCGCCGACCGTGTCATTCTCGTCGCCAACCCCGAAGCCGCGCTGCCCCGCCTGAAGTCGGAAGACGAAAACGAGTACGGCCCGGTCGATACCGCCTCTGAGCTGGCCGCCTACCTGAAAGACCCGTCCCCGGGCGTCACGCTCTTGTTCCTGGCCTCGCGTTTCACCTTTGAAGGCGAAGACAAGAAGAAGATTGAGCGCGTGCGGAAATTCTATTCCGCCGTCACCGAAACCGTCGAACTCGATCGATTTTCTCTGGATGAAGCTCGCACCGAGGCGCGCCACCTGGTACAGCGATCCTCGCTCGCCATCGACGAAGCCGGGCTCGATCTGCTGGTCGAGTCGCTGGGTGGGGATGTCGCCCGCATCGCCCTGGAGATAGAGAAGTTATCGCTGTTCACCCCCGCCGGCAGGCCCATTTCGCCTGAGGACATCGCGGCGCTGGTTCCCGACGCCCGTTCCGCCACTATCTTCGCGCTGGTCAGCGCCTTGGGCCGCCGCGACCGCGCGCGCGGGCTGCAAGTCCTCGATACTCTGTGCCGGGAAGGCGAATACCTACCCCTTGCGCTGGCTTTTTTGTCCACACAATTCCGCCTGGCGCTGGTGTCGAAAGAGAGCGGCTTGCGCAGCCCCCAGCAGATTCAAAGCCACTTCTCCCACTCCGGTGTCCCCATGTGGGGCTCCCGCGCCGAGCAGGTTTTTCAAACCGTCTCGAAGTTCTCCACCGATCAGTTGGAACGGGGAATGAAGTTGATCTTCGCCGCCGACCGCGACTTGCGCAGCGCCCGGCCCGACGACCGTATCGTGATGGAAAGATTTGTCTTGGAACTTACTGCGTAGCCAGCGCCTTGATGCGGCGGTGCAGGTTCGATTTGTAGCGCCCGGCCGTGTTCTTCTTGATAACACCCAACTTAGCCGAGCGGTCGATCACCGAAAAAGTCTCCGGCAGCGCTTGCAGCGCCCCGGCGTTGTCTTTGGCCGCAATCAGCCGCCGCATGTTGCGGATCTGATGACGCAGCCGCGTGGAGTTGCGGTGGTTGAATTCGGTCCGCCGCTCCGTTTCTCTGACCCGCTTCAACGCGGAAAAATGATTGGCCATAACGGTAACTTACAATTTGTTAGGATACCACACCCGCCTTTGTGATATTCTCGAAACGTCCTGAAAGCCCTTTGGTAGCAGTATGGGAAGCTGGTGAAAATCCAGCACGGCCCCGCCACTGTAAGCGTGGAGGACCGGTCAAAACAAAGCCACTGTTCCGCTCAGGGATGGGAAGGCCGACCGGCCCGAGGAAGCGCAAGTCAGGAGACCGACCGAAGGGTGTGAAGTGTTGCAGCGGAGGGCTGCGAGAACATGACACGTCCATTCACCGTCAGTTTCCTTTTCTTCACGTGCCTGTTGCACGCGGAAACCTATCAAGGCAAGGTAGTTGACCCATCCGGAGCGGCCATTGCGGGAGCCGATGTCGCGGCCGTGAACCGCCTGGGAGTGGTGGCGCGTACCGCTACCGACTCGGCGGGTGCGTTTCAGATCACCGTCCCGGAGATTTCCAGAGCAAGTCTGCTGGTCACCGCGCCAGGCTTTGAAACCAAAACAGTTACGCTTGCCGGCGCGGCGGCGATCACGCTCTCCATAGCGCCGCAAAGTGATTCGGTTACAGTTGCGGGCACGGCCATGGATGTGCCGCTCAGCGAGCAGGGTTCCAGCGCGAGCGTGATCTCGCGCGAGGAAATCGAGGATCGCAACGAAGCGCAAGCGATCGACCTGATTCGCGACCTGCCGGGGGTGAGCGTGACGCAAACCGGTTCGCGGGGCGGGGTGACTTCACTCTTTATTCGCGGCGGGGCGTCGGATTTCAACCTGGTGGAGATCGACGGGGTGCCAATCAACTGGTTCGGAAGCTTCTCGACGGATTTCTCCCCGATTCCGACGGACTTTCTGGACCACATCGAGGTCGTTCGCGGGGCGCAATCGGCCGTCTACGGGTCCTACGCCAATAGCGGGGTGGTCAACTTCGTAACCCGCCAGCCGGAGGAAAAGTTCACGCTGGATGCGGTGGCGGAGGGCGGGAGCCACGACGAGCGGCGTTTTGGGCTGGGCGGGTCCGGGACGCTCGATGACTTCGGCATCGGGTTGTACCTGTCCGAGATCGACGATAACGGGCCGGTGCCCAACAGCGGCTACTACGACAAGAACATCTTCGCCTCGATTGTACGGAGCTTCGGGAACCAGAGTTTCGCAGCCAATGGCGGCTACAATGCGAGCTACTCAGGATCGCCGGGGCCGTACGGTTCCGATCCGGAGCATCTGTATCCGGGGCTCGATCTCATCAGCCACGACAAGTTCGACCGCTCGGAGTACGGCGTGCATTACCAGATCGACGTCACGCCGCGTGTTCGCGAGGAGTTGTTCGCCAACATCTTCTGGAATAACAGCTTCTATGTCAGCCCATACGGCGACAGCTTTGAGAACGATTATCGCGGGCAACTGGAGGAGCGTACGGTGGTGAACGTGGCGCCATTCTACACGGCAGCGTTCGGCTATGTTTTCTCGCGCGAGGAAGTCAAGAACACGTACTTCACCGATACCGACAACGTCATTACGCCGATCCAGCGCAATCAGCAGGGAATTTATTGGGAAAACCGCTTCAAGGTGGGTAAGCGCCTGTTCATCAATGCCGGGGCGCGCGCGGAGATCATTCAGACGGGACTGATACCGGCGGATGCGGAGAACGTGCCGCCGCGCCCGGTGTTTCCGGCGAACACGATTACGCGCGTCAACCCGAAAGCGGCGATTGCGTACATGATACGGGAGGGAACGAGCCTGCACGCCTCAGGCGGAACGGGCATCCGGCCGCCGGACGGATTCGACCTGGCGTTCACCAATAATCCGCAACTGAAACCGGAGCGCACGGAGACGTTTGACGCGGGAGTGGAGCACCGGTTGTTTGGCAATAGGGTTTCGCTGGACGCGACATTGTTCTACAACCGTTACTACGACCTGATCGTGGCGCTGGGAGGATCGCTCGCCCACCTGAGCACTTACGAATCCGCGAATCTGGCCAACTCGCGCGCTGAAGGCGGGGAATTCTCGATCCGGGTGCGCCCGAAGCGATGGATTTCGCTCGTCGGGAGTTACACGCTGACAGCCTCGGAGATTCTCTCGCTCAACGGCTCAACGGGCCTGGCGCAGAATTATTTCCAGGTTGGAGAGCCGATACTGCGCATCCCGCGAAACTCGGGAACGATGGTCATCATGTTCACGCGGGGGAGGATTTCGGCGGATATCACGGGGTACTTTCGCGGCACGGTGCTTGACGTGGAACCGAATTACGGAGCCTCGGCCGGGTTGTTCTACAATCCGGGGTTTGCGAACTTCGGCGTGAATCTGAACTTCGCGCTGCCGCACGGCGTGACCCTATACGGCAACCTGAGGAATGCGCTTGACTGGCATTATGAGGAGGCGTTCGGGTATCCATCGCCTTTCCTGAATTTCGTGAGCGGCGTGAAGTGGACATTTACGCCCACCAAGTGAGTGCGACAATGTTTAGCGTGAAGTTTGACGATCCGCGGGTGGCGATCAACCGCGTATACACGCGCCGGGGCGACCAGGGTGAGACGGGCCTGGCGGGCGGGCAGCGCGTTCCGAAAGACGCTGTGCGCATCGAGGCCTACGGGACGGTGGATGAGCTGAACGCGTTTATTGGAGTGGCGCGGGAGACGGCGGCGGAGCTGGCCTCGCGTCACCCGGCGATGGCGGAGATGGTCGCTATTCTGAGACGCGTGCAGCACGAACTGTTCAATGCGGGCTCGATTCTGGCGACGCTCGCCGAGGACGTGCACCCGCGGCAGGCACGGGTGACAGATACCGAGATCGCGCAACTGGAAGCGGAGATCGATCGCATGAACGAGGGGCTGCCGGCGCTGCGCTCGTTCGTGCTGCCGGGAGGGTGCCGGCTGAATGCGGAATTGCATGTTTGCCGCACGGTGTGCCGCCGGGCGGAGCGCATTTGCGTGACGCTGGCGCGCGAGCAGGAGGTAGAAGGAGCGATTGTGCGGTATCTGAACCGGCTGAGCGACGCTTTGTTTGTCTGGAGCCGGTGGGTGAGTCATACACTGGGAGTAGCGGAGATTTTGTGGGAACCGAACCGCGCGGCTTCCGGGCAGCGCGAGAATCAGAGTTGAGGGAGATGCGATGGAAAATCTGAAGGCAAGGCCGGTAGCATTGACGCTGGTGGTTTTGGGTGCGCTGGCGCGGCTGGTGCCACATCCGCCGAATTTCGCGCCGGTGGGCGGCATGAGCCTGTTCGCGGGCGCTCGATTGCGGGGCTGGCAGGCGTATATGGTGCCGATTCTGCTGATGGCGATCACCGATCCGCTTCTGGGCGGATTCGGCATGGCTACGCTGTTTGTCTATGCGAGTTTTCTGATCAACGTGTGGATGGGACAACGGTTCCTGCGAGGCTCGGAGGGCCCGGTTAGAATCGGCCTGGCTGCCGTGATTTCGAGCGTGCAGTTTTTTGTGATTTCCAATTTCGGCGTATGGGTGGGCTCCTATCCGCATACCTGGGCGGGGCTCACATCCTGCTACATTGCGGCAATTCCGTTTTATTCGCGCACGCTGCTGAGCGATTTGCTGTATAGCGGTGTTCTGTTCGGCGCGCATGCGGTGCTGAGCCGCACGGTTTCGACGCGCGAACGCGTGGCGCAAGCGGCTTGAAGCACGCGCTGGTTTCCTGGAGCGGCGGCAAGGATTGCGCCTGGGCGCTCGAGCGGCTGCGCGGCTCGGACGTGGAGGCGGTGGCGCTGCTGACGACCATCAACGAGCATTTCGACCGCGTAGCCATGCACGGCGTGCGGCGGGAACTGATTGAACAACAGGCGCGCTCGATCGGGGTCCCGCTGTGGATTGCACCGCTGCCGTGGCCGTGTTCGAATGAACGCTACGAAGAAGTGATGAGCGGCGTGTGCCGGCGGGCGATCGAGGCCGGAATCGACTCGGTGGTTTTCGGCGATTTGTTCCTGGAAGACATTCGCGCGTATCGCGAGCGGATGCTGGCGGGAACAGGGCTGGAGCCGCTGTTTCCGGTGTGGCAGATTCCAACAGCGGAACTGGCGCGCGAGATGCTGGCGCGCGGGCTGCGGGCACGCGTGGCATGCATTGACCGGCGGGCGCTGGATCGTTCGTTTGCGGGACGGGAGTACGATTCGAGCTTTCTTGCTGATCTACCGGCGGCGTGCGATCCCTGCGGCGAAAATGGCGAGTTTCACTCGTTCGTTTACGATGGGCCGATGTTCCACTATCCGATCCCGGTGGAGCGGGGCGAGTTTCATGAGGACGGCAATTTCACATTTGCCGATTTGCTGTGTCCCGTATCGTCTCACTGATTTCGAGCGCGACGGAGATCGTCCATGCACTGGGGGAGTTGCCGAACCAGGTGGGCCGGTCGCATGAATGCGACTTTCCGCCGGAGGTTTCGGCGCTGCCGGTGTGCACGCGGCCGACGATCGATATCCACGCGGACAGCCGCGAGATCGACCGCGCGGTGAAAGACCGGGTCCGCAACGCACTTTCGGTTTATGACGTTTTCGACGATGTGCTGGAAAGGCTGCAACCGACGCACATCATCACGCAGACGCAGTGCGAAGTTTGCGCGGTGAGCCTGCGCGACGTGGAACGATCGGTGGCGATGCGTCTGGCGAGTAAGCCGCAAATTGTCTCGCTCACGCCGAATTCGCTGGCGGATGTTTGGGACGATATAAGGCGGGTGGCAATCGCGCTGGAGATCCGGGATCACGGCGAGGAAGTGATTGAGTCATTGCAAGCCCGCATGTGCGCCATTTCGGAAAAAGCACGGAGCGCCGGCGAGCGGCCACGCATGGCGTGCATTGAGTGGACCGAGCCGCTGAT
>JASHOO010000287.1 GCA_030041035.1 Bryobacteraceae bacterium
CGGAGGAACGGCTCCGTTTCCATCAGGAGCACAGCGGGCCACTGATGAAAACGCTAAGAGCGTGGATGGAGGCGCAGTTGGCGGAGCGAAAAGTCGAGCCGAATTCCGGACTGGGGAAAGCCATTCAATACATGCTGCGGCACTGGATGCCCCTCACTCTGTTTCTGCGCGAAGCAGGCGCGCCCGTGGATAACAACCTGGTCGAAAGGGCATTGAAGAAGGCCATCCTTCACCGGAAAAACTCGCTGTTTTATAAGACGGTGAATGGAGCCGCGGTGGGCGATCTGTTCATGAGCCTGATCCACACCTGCGAACTCAACGGCGCCAATCCGTTCGACTATCTTACCGAGTTGCAGCGGCACGCCAAGGAACTCAAACAGAACCCGTCGGATTGGATGCCGTGGAATTACCGCGACACGCTGGCACGGCTCGCCACACCCGCTGCTGCGTAGTAGGATGAATCCTGCCTGGCCGAAAAGGATCATATGCGGCCAGGGGTTGAGTGACGCTCCGAAATGCCCATAAAACGGGCCTCACAAAAAGCAAAATCCGCATACGTTTTTGGCCACGCACGGAGACCGGCGAAAATGCTTCGCGCCGGGCTGTACGCACGCGTATCCACCAACGATCAGCAGACGCTGGCGATGCAGAACCGCACGATGCGGGAGTATGCGACCCGGCGTGGCTGGACCATCGCAATGCAGGTCCGCGAGGTGAACTCGGGGGCGGCGAAGCGAGAAGCGCGCGAGCGAATCTTGGAAGCGGCCCGCCGCCGCGAGATCGACCTCGTGCTGGTATGGCGCCTGGATCGCTGGGGCCGTTCCGTCACGGATCTGCTGGCGACACTTCAAGAGCTGGAGCATCTGGGTGTCGGTTTCGTATCGCTAACGGAGGCACTGGACCTGACCACGCCGTCGGGTCGTGCGATGGCAGGCCTACTGGCCATCTTTGCCGAGTTCGAACGGGAGATTCTGCGGGAACGAACGCGGGCGGGGTCGGCTCATGCAAGGCAGAACGGGAAACGACTGGGTCGGCCGGCAACGGCGGCACTACACGCTCCGGAAATCCGCAAACTACATCGCGCCGGCGTCAGCAAATCCGAAATCGCTCGTCGCATACAGATCGGCCGCACCTTTGTCCGCCGAATCCTGGGAACGAAGTCATGAAACGGCCTAAACGAGACTCGGTCCGGGAAGACCGCATCTACAACGAAGCCATCGTAGATGCCGGTCCGGAAGAGCAGGCAATGAGCTGGTACTCTATCTGGAAGGCAAGATTAGTTTCCCGTTCCGGGCAAAGTGTGTAGTCGCGAACGCCGTCTCTCCGCTACGGAAGGGTGAGACCGTCGAAGTCTTACGCATGGCCGTCGAGGATGCGTGCGAGCATGACATGCTTGTGCAAATCCATTGGCGGGGGCGGAAGATGGCCGTTCCTCTCTCCCAACTGGACGTCATCAAGCCAGACGAATCAACCGAGGAAGCCATCGGCGACTGGCTCTACTGGGTAGCCCAGGGTTACTGTCTCTGATTTACGCACGGCTCCCGAAAGCTCACCGTTCATGGACCGATTCGCGATCCACGAACAAGAAGCGATCCAATCGGCCAATATCCGGGCTGGCCAGGCACAAAGTGCCGTGATTGCCGCTAACCTGCAAGCACAGTTCAACGCGGCCCTTGCAACGCTGAATGGCGCGCGTCGCGTTGCCGCCGCTACCCCGATACAGGTTTCCTCGGCACGGACAGCGATACAGCAGGCCACAGCGAGGTATCAGTCGGGTTTGGCTCCCATCGATGACGTTGCGCAAGCGCAACGGCTGCTTGTCCAGGCTCAGATTGACGATGGCCTGGCGCGCTTAAGTGTCTGGCGGGCGATGCTCCAAGTCGCTTCGGCTCGCGGAGACATACAACCGGTTGTTGCCGAGGCAGGTCAATGATTCCGCGAGGTAAAATATGCGTTTTGTCTTAGCCGCCCTCAGCCGTCCGATCACTGTCATCGTGGCATTGATGTCACTCGCGATCTTTGCGGTCATTGCTGTTCAGCGGATGCCGGTGGACATCTTCCCTAAAGTAGGCGACCCCGCCATTTACGTGGCTCAGCCCTACGGAGGCATGGACCCGGCGCAGATGGAGGGCTACCTTACCTACTATTACGAGTATCATTTCCTATACATCACGGGAATCGATCGCGTCGAAAGCAAGAGCATTCAAGGCGCGGCGCTGATGAAGCTGATCTTTCACGAGGGCACCGATATGGCCTCGGCGATGGCGGAGACCGTAGGCTATGTCAACCGCGCTCGGGCGTTCATGCCCCCTGGGACGGTGCCTCCTTTTATAACTCGGTTTGACGCAGGCAGCGTCGCGATCGGTCAACTGGTCTTCAGCAGCGCGACGCGCTCGCAGGGCGAGTTGCAAGATTTGGCGCTCAACAGCGTGCGACCCTTGTTCGCGACGCTGCCCGGTGTTTCCGCTCCGCCGCCCTTCGGCGGGAACCAGAGAACGATCGTCGTCAAGCTCGATCCCGATAAGCTCCAGCAATACAAGATCTCGCCGCAGGAGGCGATTTCGGCCGTCAGCAAGGCCACATTAGTGATGCCCTCGGGGAATATGTGGACCGGTGAAGTCAACCGCATTGCCAGGACGAACGCAGCGCTCGGTGGAAACCTTTCGGAACTGTTGAGTACGCCGATCCGGCCCGTCTCCGGTACTACTGTCTACCTGCGAGATATCGGAACAATCGAGAACGGGACTGACATCATCACCGCTTACGCTCATGTCAACGGGAAGAGAACTGTGTACATCCCCGTGACCAAGCGCGCGGATGCCTCGACGCTTGCCGTCATCAATGCTGTGAAAGCTGCGATACCGGATTTCCGGAAGGTCGTGCCGGACGATGTGGACGTAAGCTTGCAGTTTGACCAGTCGCCGTTCGTGACCAACGCTCTTCGCGGGTTGATTACCGAGGGGCTGCTTGGCGCGGGGCTGACTGGCTTGATGGTGCTGATCTTCCTGCGCGACTGGCGCAGCGCGCTGATCGTCATCATGAACATCCCCTTCGCACTGCTGAGCGCCGTGATCCTGCTGTGGGCCACCGGGCAGACCATCAACATCATGACGCTCGGCGGGCTGGCGCTCGCGGTCGGGGTGCTGGTGGATGAGGCGACGGTCGAAATCGAAAATATTCACACGCGCATGCTTCCTGGCGTTTCGCGCGCCCACGCCGTGCTCGATGCGTGCAGCCGC
>JASHOO010000288.1 GCA_030041035.1 Bryobacteraceae bacterium
GGGCTGGTGCTGGAAAGGCAACGGGCGGAGCGCGAGCCGGCAGCGCAAGCGCGGCTGGCGGCGGGTTTCCGGCACGGCGACCGCACGAGCGAGATTGTGGGCGTGGAACTGCTCGATGAGGGCGGAGCGCCGGTGACGGTAGTCACGAGCGGGGAAACGGTGCGGGTGCGCGTGCGGTCGGTGTTCCATGCGGTGAAGTCGGACCTGATGGTAGGCATCCTGATTCGGAACCGGATCGGGATGGAGGTTTACGGGACGAACACGCGCATCGAACAGATTGAGCTGGGGCAATTCGAGGCGGGGGACGAACTGGAGCTCGAATTTCAGTTCGAGTGCTGGCTCGCGGCGCAGGCCTACACCCTGACGGTGGCGACACAAAATGCAGATGGAACGAGCCACGACTGGCTGGATGACGTTTTGGCGTTCGACGTGGTGGATGCGCGGGCCTTGGCGGGCGTAGCAAATCTCAGGGCGCGGGTGACGTGGGAAAAGAAGACGCGCGAGCGCGCATTACCGTGAAGGTGCAGCCGCGGGCCAAAGTGACGCGTGTGGCCGGGCGGGTGGCGAATGCGTACCGGCTGCAAGTGGCGGCGCCGCCTGTGGATGGCAAGGCGAACGAGGCTTGCGTAACGTTTTTCGCGGAAATCGCGGGCGTGGCGAAATCGCGCGTGCGGATCGTTTCAGGACGGACCGGCCGGATGAAGGTGGTGGAGGTGGAGGGAATCGGGCAGGAAGAAATGGAGCGACGGCTGGCATCGGACGTGACCGCGCGCGATTTACGCTAAACTGGCGGTGCCGGTATCGTTATGGCCACACCGCAGGATCTCGCGCCCGCTTTAGACGCCACGCGCGCTGACCGGAGTTTTTTCGGCCATCCACGGGGCTTGGCCACTCTTTTCTTCACCGAAATGTGGGAGCGCTTCAGCTATTACGGCATGCGCGCGCTCCTGATCTTATTCATGACGGCTCCGGCGGCAGCGGGCGGGCTGGGGTTCGGCGTGGCCAAGGCCGGAGCGGTCTATGGACTATACACGGCGATGGTCTATCTGCTGTGTCTGCCGGGCGGATGGCTGGCGGACCGCATCCTGGGCCAGCGGCGAGCAGTGCTGTACGGCGGAATTCTGATCGCGGCTGGACAGTTTTGCCTGGTCGCGCCGAGTACGACGGTTTTCTATGCGGGGCTGGTGGTGCTGATGCTGGGCACGGGACTGCTGAAGCCGAACGCCAGTACGATTGTGGGGCAGTTGTACGCGGCGGGCGATCACCGGCGGGACTCGGGTTTTTCCATTTTCTACATGGGAATCAACGTGGGCGCGCTGATTGCGCCGATTGCGTGCGGGTGGGTAGGGGAGCGGATCAGTTGGCGGCTGGGATTCGGGCTCGCGGGAGTGGGGATGCTGGCCGGGGTCATTCAATATGTGCTCGGCGGCAGATACCTGGGGATTGCGGGGCTGCATCCGGCCGCGGCGGAAAGTCCCGAAGCTGACCGGCGGCAGAAACGGAACGCGTTGAGCTCGGCGGTGGCGGCGCTGTTGCTGCTGGGAGTGGTGGGCGCGCTTGCGGCCACGGGCGTAGTGGAGTTCACCGCAGAGGTGATCTCGAACGCGCTGGGCGTGGTACTGATTGTCATCTGCGTGGCTGTATTTTCCTGGCTGATTTTCGGGCGCGGCTGGTCGGTGACGGAGCGGAAGCGCTCGGCGGCGATTCTGGTGCTTTTCCTTGCTTCGGCGCTGTTCTGGTCGATGTTCGAACAGGCCGGCTCGTCGCTCAATTTGTTCGCCGAACGCAACACCAACCGGAATGTTCTCGGCTTCGAGTTTCCCGCGAGCTGGTTTCAATTCGTGCAACCGGCCCTGATTGTTCTCCTGGCGCCGGTGTTTGCGTGGTTATGGGCGAAGATGAGCGACCGCGAGCCATCCAGCCCGGCGAAGTTCTCATTGGGACTGCTGTTTGGCGGGGCGGGGTTCGCGGTGCTGGCGTGGGGCGCTTGGCAGGCTCCGGGCGGTGTGCTGGTTTCGCTGTGGTGGCTGAACGTCACCTACCTGATGCACACCATTGGAGAGCTGTGCCTGAGCCCGGTGGGATTGAGCGCCATGACCAAGCTCGCGCCGGCGCGCGTGGCCGGGTTCATGATGGGGCTGTGGTTCGTTTCGATCAGCATCGGTGATTATCTGGCGGGCAAGGCGGCGTCGCTATATGAATCGCTGTCGCTCGCCCACCTGTTCGGCACGGTTGCAGTTTTTGGCATCGGCGCCGCGGTGCTGTTGGTGCTGCTCATCCGGCCGACGGTGCGATTGATGTCCGGTGTGAAGTGAATCAGGAGAGCGTGGATGAACGTGGGTGAGATACAGGAAGCGTTGCGGCGGGAAAAGCTGGATGGCTGGCTGTTTTTCGATCATCACCAGCGGGATCCGCTGGCATATCGTGTGCTCGGATTCCAGCCGGGGCGGCACGTGACGCGGCGCTGGTACTACTTCATTCCGGCGAATGGCGAGCCGAAGGGCCTGGTGCACCGGATTGAAGCGGGCATGCTGGACGCGGTGCCGGGCGAGAAGGTTCCGTACTCGAGCTGGACAGAGCAAGTGGAGGGCCTCCGGCGGATTCTGGGCGGCGCGCGGCGCGTGGCCATGCAGTATTCGCCCAACTGCGCGATACCGTATGTGGCGATGGTAGATGCGGGAACGGTCGAGCTGGTGCGCGGTCTGGGCGTGGAGGTCGAGAGCTCAGCGGAGCTGATTCAGAATTTCGAGGCGCGGTGGACACAGACGGCGCTGGAATCGCATCTGGAAGCGGGGCGTCGCGTGGATCGCGTGCGGCGCGAAGCTTTCGCCCTGATCGGCGAGCGGACGCGCAATAGCGGATCGATCGAAGAGCTCGAGGTAAAGCAGTTCGTGCTCCGCGAGTTTGCCCGGCACAGTCTGGTGACCCCGGACGGGCCGATCGTGGGGGTGAATGCGAACGCCGCCAACCCGCACTACGAGCCGCAGGAAGGGATGACGCTGCCCATCCGGCGGGGCGATTTGGTGCTGCTCGATATGTGGGCCAAACTGGATCAGCCGGCGTCGGTATATTACGACATTACGTGGACCGGCTTCTGCGGCGGCGAGCCACCGGAACAGATGCGCAAGGTTTTCGCGATTGTGCGGGAGGCGCGCGACCGTGCTATCGCGCGCGTCAAGAGTGCCGCGAAAGCAGGTGAGAGCGTGCGCGGATTCGAAGTGGATGACGCCGCTCGCTCGTACATTTCGAGCCAGGGATACGGCGAATACTTCACGCATCGCACCGGGCACTCGATCGGCCAGGAGGTGCACGGCAACGGCGCCAACATGGACAATCTGGAGACTCATGACGAGCGGCGCATCGTGCCCTGGACGT
>JASHOO010000289.1 GCA_030041035.1 Bryobacteraceae bacterium
GTGTTCTAGAGGCGCTAGCGTGCCTTCTGCTGCACCTTGGCAGCAAACCGCTCCGCATGTACGATAAAGCGCTGATGCGTGCCTTCGGCGATCTTTTCCTTTTCGTCGAAGGCCTCCACTTTAAAGTTGACCCGCCGCTCTTCGATCGACACCACTTGGCTGCGAAACGTGACCGTCATGCCTACAGGCGTAGCCGCCAGATGATAGATGTCCACATGGGTGCCGACCGAATCGTAACCGGGTTCGAGCAGGGGCAACAACATATTGCGCGAGGTGCGCTCCAGTCCCAAAATCATGTTGGGCGTCGATAATACACGCGCCTCAGCGAGCCCCATGAAATTGATCGCCACCTCGGGCGTAACCTCGAGCCTTTCCTCACGCGTGGTGCCAACAGGAATTTCGGGCATCCGGGCTATCCCCGCAATCCCGCCAGCACACCGCGCATGTAGGCAAAGGAGGCTTTCATCCCCGTGAATGGGCTGTCTTCTTCGATCTCGTACTCGAGCGAAAGGGTTCCCGTGTAGTGCATTTTCTTCAGATCTTTGAAAATCTCCACGATGGGCATCATGCCTTCGCCGACGGGACAATCGCTGCCCTTGGCGGTTGACCGCAGATCCTTGATATGCATGTCGAACAACCGCGGACCGGCCTCGCCGATGGATTCAACCACGTCCGCGCCCGCCCTCACGGTATGGCCCGCATCGATACAGATGCCGCATCGCGGATCCAGATCCTTTACGACGCGCAGCGCAGCCTGAGGCGTTGGAAAGTTCTTGTCCTCCGGGCCGTGATTGTGAATCGCCACCTTGATGTTGTATTCCTTCACGAACCGTTCGATGCGCGGCATGGTTTGGGCAGTGGGCATGATGGTAATCAAGGGCATACCGCAGGTCTTGGCGTAGTCGAAGTAATAGCGAATGTCGGCGTCGTCATCCTTCATCAGGTAGATCACGCCGCCGGAGACCACATCGATCCCGGCCTGATCGAACTGCTTTCGTCCCGCGGCGAGCTGCTCCGGCGTGTCGCGGTAGGGCAAGTGGAACTCCTTGACGCTGGCGTAGTGAACGTTGAGTTCTTTGATCGTCCGGATCGCCAGATCGCGCTGGAATCCGCGTAAGGAATACGTTGCCACGCCCAGCCGGATATCCTCGGTGCTGTTGGTGTTGGCCCCACGCAGCGGCGCCAGCCCCAGTACACCGGCGCTCAGGATAAATCCGCGCCGGCTGCTTTCGAGTGCCATAATGCCGATCTCCTTCCGGCCATTATACGTGCGCGGGGCGGAAATAATGGGACCGGCAAGGCACTGGGCGAGGCATCCGCGAACAGATGGCCCGCCGACTCTGATTTAGTTAGAAGGCGGCGATTCCGTTCAGACCTTGAGTTGTTCCGATATTATCCACTGAACCGAGAGACATCAAAATGCCGTCGCTCTGAATGGCAAAGATCCCTACACCGCCGACCCCGGGTTCCAGAGCGTACAAAAACTTACCATCGGCGCTCATGGCAATATCCAGATTGGACGGGTTCGTGGCCACAATGGTCCCCGCTACCGGAGTCAGGACTCCTGTGGAACTTACGCTGAATGCTGAAATGGTCGATGTGCCGGCATTTGACGTGTACACGAATTGGCCGTTAGGCGTAATCGCACTCCAGCAGGTGGCCGCACCAAGCGTTGGGACGTCATTGCTGACTGGCGCCAGGATTCCGCCGGCAGCGATTGAATAAGAAGAGATCGCAGACCCATTGACGGCACTGGCGGGCCCGGTTGCCACCACCAGCGCAGCGCCGTTGGGAGCAAAGATGACCGCAAATGCACCCGGGACGCTGCTTGGTTGAATGTTGACGGGTCCCAGCGTGCCGTCACTCTGGACGGGGAAGACATCGATGTTGTTCGTTTCCCGCTCGATGACCACAAGAAAGGCACCGTTCGGGCTGAATGCCAGAGAGGACGCCGCGGTAATGTTCGTGCTCAAGAAACGGAGCGCATTGGCAATCGGCTGCAATTGACCGAAACCGGTAATCCGGAACCCCGTTACACTGCTGCTGGCGCCGGAGTTGATCACGTAGAGCAGATTGCCGTACTGAGCGAGCGCATTGGGTGCAGCCCCGCCTGAGGGCTCGATATCGGTCAACAACAGCGTGGAGCCAAGCACGCGGAAAGCCGAGATATCGCCGCTTCCTGCGTTCACGGCAAATAGCATCGATCCATCCTGACTGAGAAGTAGCGACCCTTGCGATCCGAGCGGATCACTGTTCCCGCCGCTTCCACGCCCGCCGGTATCGAATCGCTCGAACTCAGTCAATGTGCCGTCGGCAGCGCGATTATAGGAAACAACCTGGTTGCCGTCCGCTGCGTTGGTCATCACAAAAACCGCACCCGACTTCTGTAAGATGTTTTGAGCCAGTCCGGCCGTGGGCAAAGCAAGGCCGTACGCCATCGTCAGTGCCACAAAAACACACTTCATGCGTGATTTCTCCTTGAAATTAAATTGCGACGATGAAGGTTTCGTCCCTGAATGGTTCGATCGGAGGCGTTGAGGAGTTACGCTGTCTTAAATGTTATTTTAGGCGAGTCCCTTACCCTCAGTGATGGTCACGACGCGGTTGGCAGCCACGCCCGGGACCTTATCCACCATGCCGCTTGGCCAGCGGACTTCCAGGTCGGCTTTCTCCGCGCTCCCCAACCCAAAGTGCACGCGCAGGTCATTCTGGGAAAGATAGCTGCCGCCGCTGCGCACTTCGTCGGTTTGCCGGTGCTGATCCGTAGAACAGATCACACGCGCGCCAATGCCCGAACGGTTCGATTTCGTCCCCACCGTTTTCACGAGCAGCCAGTTATTCTTTAGCGTGCTGTCGGAGCGCAGCAATTGCGGAAAGTCGTTGACGCAGTTCACGGCCACGTCGATATCGCCGTCATTATCGAAATCGCCGAACGCGCAGCCACGCCCTGCCACTTTTTCGAGAATGCCGGGGCCCGCGTCCATCGAGACGTCCTGGAACTTCCGGTTGCCTAAGTTCCGGTACAAAATCTTGCGCTCGCGGTAGCCAGCCTCGGCGTCGGTCTCGCCGACCTCGGGATAGACGTGCCCGTTGCAGACCAGAATGTCCGGCCAACCATCATTGTCGTAGTCGAGAAATCCGATGCCCCAGCCGAGAAAACGCGTATTCTTTCCCAGTCCCGCCTGATACGTCTGATCATCGAAAGTCATGTTGCCCAAGTTGCGGTAAAGGCTATGTGTATCTCCGGCGAAATTGGTTTTCACAATGTCGAGCCGCCCGTCGCAGTCGTAATCCGCTGCCGAAACTCCCATGCCCGCCTGCGGCTTGCCATCGGGACTGTACGCCACCCCGGCCTCGATGGCGACGTCCGTCAACGTGCCATCGTGATTGTTCCTATAGAGCGCCGACGATGTCGAATCGTTGGCCACGTAGATGTCGGGCCAGCCGTCGTCATCGAAATCCGCCACGAGCACACCCAGGCCGTACGTACCTGGAGTGTTCAGAATGCCGGACTTTGCGCTCACATCCTGGAATGTGCCGTCGCCGTTGTTGTGAAACAGAATGTTCTTGCCGCCCTTCAGTCCCGGCGGCCCACACGCGACCAGGAGCCCTTTGTACAGGCACGGGCCTGATTCCGGCAGCGGCGTGGTTTTGGGATCGAAATCGATGTAGTTGGCAATGAAGAGGTCGAGATGACCATCGCGGTCGTAATCGACGAAAGCGCAGCCGGTGTTCCAGCGCTTCTGGCCGTTCGCCGGATCGGTCGTGACGCCCGCCTTGGCGGCCACATCAGTGAACGTGCCATCACCGTTGTTGTGCCACATCGCGCAATCGCCCCAGTAGGTGGCGAAGATGTCCGTGTGGCCGTCGTTGTCGTAATCGCCCACGCAGACTCCCTGTCCCCACCCCATTCGCGCCACGCCTGCCTGGAGAGTAACATCCGTAAACGTGCCGTCGCGATTGTTCTTGTACAGGCGGCTGACCGGCGCTTCGCCCGGCGCGTAAGTGGCTTCGAACCGCGTGCCATTGACGAAGAACAGGTCCAACCAGCCGTCGTTATCGTAATCGATAAAAGCTACGCCACATCCGGTCGTCTCGATGAGGAATTTGTTCTTCTGCTCGGTGCCGAAGATGGTTTTCGTTTTCAGGCCTGCATCGCGCGCGACGTTCACGAATTGAATGCCCACAGGTGACGCTTCGATCAGTTGATCCAGGGAGAAAACGCTGGCGGTCGCACACAGGGACCTGATAAATCCTCGGCGCGTCCGCACTACTGGACCGTCCCCCGCTCGCCGGTCTGCTCCAGCCGGGCTCTGGCTGCCTGCAGATTCTGCTTGGCTGTCTCCAGGTTCGGGTCCAGCCGCACAGCGGTTTCGAATTCGGGAACCGCTTCGCGGAACCGGCCCAGCCGCGCCAGCACCGTTCCCAGATCACTGTGCAATGCCGCATCATCCTGGCGGAAGCGCAGAGACTCGCGATAGTGGGCGGCCGCGTCCTCCATCCGCCCCGCTGCGGCCATATCGTTACCCCAGAGCCGCAGAACCTCGCCCAAGTGATTTCGCGCCCCGTCATCGTTCGGGCTTTCACTGAGAACCTGGCGGAATTGCGCGGCCGCCTGCTCCCATTGCTGCTGTTCCGCAAGCGCGTTGGCCAGATTGTATCGTGCGTTGGTGTACTGTGCATTCACTCCCAACGCCCGCTCGAACATGCCGGTCGCGTCACCTGCGTCGCCCGCCGTGAGCAACGCCGCGCCGAGCGTGTTCAGCGCCACCGGCTGATCCGGCCGGGCCTCCACAGCCGCGCGTAGATGAGCCGTGGCTTCCGCGGTGTTTCCGCGGGCAAGTTCCAGCGCGCCTAAATTGAAGTGCGCCGAAAAATCCTCCGGATATTTCTCCAGCCGGTGCCGCATCAGCGCTTCCTGCAATTCCATCCGTCGGTCCCCTGACCCCCGCGGCAGCACCTGCAACCACAGATGGCCCATCTCGTCCGTCGCCTGATTGCCGCCGCGAACCCGCCGGGCCGGATGATTCGGGTTTCGCAGGTTGGCGTCCGAATTGTCGTAGTGGAAGCGCATCGAAATGACGCTCCCCTTAGGCAGGAACACTGGCTCCCGGTAGCGATACACCGCTTGCCAATTCACGTCCCAATCGGGAATTCGGATCAGCCACTTGCGGCTGCCGTCGGGCAAGGTCGCATAGCCTTCCAGCACGTGCCCCAGGTAATGCGCGTGCGGATAAACCGCTAGCACATCCATATCCATCGGCACTGTGAAATCGTCGCTTACCAGAAAATCCTTTGCGCCGGCGGGAATATCGAGCGCGCCGTCGTGCTCGAGCTGCACCAGCATCGGTAAAGTCGTTCCCGGATGGTCCGTGAAATACAGTCCGACCGAGGGCTGCACCAATTCTGCCTTTCCCGTCGGCTGCATGTGCACGTTGAGAACGAGGTCGGTGGATGGATCCGCGCGCCATGCCATCCCATCCGGCTCCTCCCACGGGATACCGCCGGGTTTCCAAAACAGGAAATGACTGTCGGGATCGAATGTGTCCGCCTCGATGTTCAGATCCATGCCGGGGAAGCCTGCGCCGGGCGTCTTCTCTTCCATTCGCGCGGACCGGCTGCGGTCGATCAGCACGTTCGCATGATGCACCGCCCGTGCGTTTCCCGGCCGAATCTCAATCGCCTTCACCCAGCGCGTGCTCTCCAATTTCAACGGGAGGACAAAATTCCAGTACTCATCGGGGCCATCCGCGCGCAAAGCGTAGGGACGCTGCGCCTGGACCACGAGGTCCGGCGTGCCGAGCTGCCACCCCAGGGTGAATTTCGGTAACGGTCCTTCGTCTGCCGGGTTGCCGGCGGCCGCACCTTCCTGTACCCACTCCGTAATTATCCGGATCTGCGCATCCGTCAGCCGCTGCTCGTCCCGAAAATCGCCGTGCCCCGCCTCCGGCAGCCACGGCGGCATGTACCGCCGCTTGGTGACCGCAGCAATCTGCGTGGCGTGCTTTTTCACATCCTCATAACTCAGCAGCGGAAAGGGTCCAGCTTCGCCGGGACGGTGGCACGGCGCGCACGAGTGGTAAACGATCGGCGAAATTTGCTTGTAGAAGGTCACTTCTGCAGCGTTGACGAGGCCCGCGGCCGCCAATAGTGCGGCAAAGGAAAGCACCCCCCTCATTCCACGTCAGCCAGGGAACATCCCACCGCCGGCGCCGAGGCTTCCGGCTGCGGCCGGCCGTCGAGAGCAGCCGCGATGGCGTCTTCCAAATCATGCCGCGTCGGGCTCGCCATGGCCTTTCCTATCTCGACGTACCGGTTATCGATGCGCCCGTGATACAGAAGCTGGCCCGTTGCCGAAAAAACCGCAGCCTCCGGAGTAATCGTGGCCTTAGCGCGATGCACCAGCAGGTGAGCGGGATCACGGATGGCCGCGCCCGGAAATGAGTACTCCTCCATGTGCCGCCGGATGTTCGCCGCCGTCTCACTAGGATCGGCATACACGATCGAGAAAACCACGCCACGCGAGGCAAACTCGTCACTCACTCGCCTCAGTTCCGGAGCATAGCGGTTCGAGACCGGGCAGTCCGTGCGCACAAAGAGAAACACGCGGACTTTGGCAGCCGCGGCAAAAGGATCAACCGTCTTGCCCTCCAGATCCAGCGTCCCCGAAACCGCCCCAAAGCCCGTCGCGGCAGCGGCACATAGCAGCAGAAAGCGCAGCCAGCGCATGGCACTATTATCGCAGCAAAATCGCATCTCCAGCGCGTCCCGCCAGCCCTGGAACGATAAAATGGAAGTCCCGGTTCACACGCGGAGCTTGCTGGGCCCGATGTCCAATCCGCTGCCAATTGCCGCCGCACTGCTCACCTGCACGTTCGGCGCCCGCGCCGCGGAGCCCTGCGCAAAGTGCCATCCCGCCGAGGTCGCCCAGTTCCGCCGTTCGCCCATGGGTCAATCTGTGGGCGCCCCATCCGTCTTCACTGACGCCCGCATTGTCCACAAACTCTCCGGAAGCACGCTCACCGTCCGCCGGCAAGGCTCCGTTCTGGAGCACAAGCTCGAGCGCCAGGGCGTTTCCGCCGAATATCCGGTTGCGTATTCGGTCGGCGCCGGCATCGTCGGATATAGTTACATCGTTCGCCTGGGGGCATATCTGTATCAATCCCCGCTCTCGTACTACACACAAACGCAAAGCTGGGACCTCACGCCGGGCTACGAAACCGACCCGCATCTGGATTTTACGCACCAGATCTCTACCGGCTGCCTGTTTTGCCACACCGGGTCGGTGGATCTCCTCCCGGGCGCTCCCAACCGGTTCGGTGACCCCCCATTCACGCCGATCTCCTGCGAGCGTTGCCATGGGCCCTCTGCTGCCCATCTTGAGAAACCTGTCCCGGGATCGATCGTGAATCCTGCCAAACTGCCGCCGCGCGAGCGCAATAGCGTCTGCGAGCAGTGCCACCTGGAAG
>JASHOO010000290.1 GCA_030041035.1 Bryobacteraceae bacterium
ACGTTGGATCCCTCATCGCTCAGCATCGTGCAAAGCAAAACGTAGGTTTCGCTCGTCGCCTGCTTGGCCTTCACGGCGTCCAGCAGTGTTTTCTCACTCTCTCCCACGCGTCCGGCCTGATACTCGGCCATCCCGATTTCAAGCTCCACCGCCGCCCGATCCGGGAACGTGGACCGCACGGAACGAAACATCGTCTCGGCCGTGGGATAGTCGTGCGCATCCGCGGCAACACGCCCACCCATAAACGCAGCCCTGGGGTTTGATGCGGGGCCGAGCAGGTGCTCTAGTGCGGCCCTGGCTTTTTCGGTCTGGCCCAGGTGATAGTAGGAACTCGCCAGCGCCGTCCAACTGTCGACCTGCTTCGCCATCACATCCGGAACCGACTCCAGCAGCTCCACGCTTCGTGCGTAGGCTCTTTCCTTCTCCGCGACCATACCCAACAGGTAGGTCGCTATCTTATCCTGCGGATTTCCGCGAAGCAGCAGATCCAGATTCGCATGCGCTTCCTTAAGGCGGCCGAGCTGCCATTGGTTGGCTGCCAGATTGCGGCGCGCAGTGGCATCTTGCGGGTTCGCCTCGACGGCCCGCGCCAGATATGCATTCGCCCCCTGGAGATCGCCTTCCATTGCCAGAATTCCCCCAAGGCTGGTCAGCAGGCTGGAATCGCTGGGCGAGAGCTCGACGGCCTTTCGCAATTCGCCCTCCGCGCTTTTCAAATCTCCATGCTGTGCAAACTCAATCGCTTTTTCGGCGTGCTGCTGCGCGGCTGCGTCGGACTGCGCAAACAATCGAGCGCCGGTCACCACCAGAGCAGATCCTAATACAATGGATGCGATCGAACGCATGGTACGCCAAATCAGGCCCGAAACCGTCAGCCCCCGGTCAGTACCGCCCGGCGCGGAAATTCTCCACGAGGTATTCGGAGGCGCGCAGCGAGAACGTCAGGATAGAGATCGTCGTCGTTTTGTCCGTGCAATTCAAGAATAGACTGGCATCGGCGACGTAGAGGTTCGGCACGTCATGCGTCTGGCCGAACCGGTTGGTCACAAATTGCTTGGGATCGTTGCCCATGCGGCAGGTCCCGGTCTCATGCAGGCTGTAGCCGGGGATTTCGGGCCGGTCCGCGGCTCCCGTCAGTTCCCCTCCCGCCGCTTTTAGAACATCCGCACAAGCCTGCTTGGCGTGCTCCCACATGAGCAGGGTATTCTCATCCCACCGAAAGTGCAGGCGTGCCACAGGAATGCCGTAGACATCCTTCACTTCGGGATCGATGTCGACGTAGTTCGTGTCGCTGCGCAGGCTCGGCGCCTGAATCGTGAAGCCCACCGGTGTCGGATAGCGGCGTTTGATTGCGCGCTTGAACTCCGTGCCGAAACCTTCAATGCTGTCGAAGTACCAGGGAAACTCGCTGCAGCCGCCGCCCGGATACACCGAATAGCCGCGAATGAACTTCTCCTCGCGCGGATTGGCGAGGTTTTGCCAGCGCGGCATCCACGCAATGGTCGAGTCGGATACGTTATCCGGGAAGCTGGGTTGCCCTGCAAGCTGCGGCAGAAATCCATGCGCCACTGTGCCATACATGTGGTCGCACAGGTTGCGGCCCAGTTGCCCGCTGGAGTTGGCGATTCCCGTGGGCCAGTGCCGCGACTTCGAATTGAGCATAATCCGGGCCGATTCCACGCACGACGCCGCCACTACAACTGCCCGACCGTAGACCTCCACCTCCTGTCTGGTCTGCCGGTCGATATACGCTACGCCCTTCGCCCGGCCGTTCTCATCCACCAGGATGTTCTTGGCAATCGTGTTGGTGCGTAGATCCAGATTGCCGCTGCGCTCGGCCGAGGGCAGCAGGAACCACGGTGTCGAAAAGAACGAACCGGTGTCGCAGCCGTCCGTGCAGTTGCCGCAAAAATGACAGGCGGGATGCCCGGCATGGGCTTCCGTCAGTTGCGCGATCCGGTCCGGCAGATACGGCACCCCCACTTTCCTGGCTCCGCTTTCGAGAATGCGGTCGAGGCAGCGAAATTTCATCGGCGGCAGGTATTCACCGTCAGGATTGCTGGGACGGTTCTGCACCGTGCTCGCTACGCCGATCATTTTCTCTACTCGTGAATAATACGGTGCAATCTCTTCGTAACTCACCGGCCAATCCACATCGTAACCATCACGGCTCGCTGCCCGGAAATCGATCTCGGAGAAGCGCGCCGACGAGCGCCCCCAGAAATTTGTCTTCCCGCCGACGGCGTAACATCGCGGCCACATCCACTCCGTGCCCGGCACCGTCGTGTACGTGATCTCGTGCTCCCAGATGCCGTCGGTATACTCGTTATCCATGTAGCCGTAAGACTGAGCGCGCTTGGCCGGGTCGTTAAAGCCGCGAAACTTCATGTCATACGACATGCGGTGATTCCGGAAATCCTTGGATGGAGTCAGCCGCCGGCCCGCGTTAATGGCGCAGACCTTCAGGCCCGCATCGCACAGCGTGTGAATCGCCATGCCCCCGCCAGCTCCCGTGCCAATCACGATCACGTCATAAACCGTCTTAGGCATTGGATTTCAAATGTAAGTGTTCCGGGTCATCAGGGTGCGGGCACTCGGGTGATGACGAATAAAACTTGAGCCCGGGATAGTTGAGTTCTTCGAGTCCGATTCGGCTGGTATAAAAGCCCATCACCGTGTACCGGCGCACCAGACGAAAGAAGCGGCGCCCGTCCTCCTCGCCCGGCCTTTGTTCACCCCGATAACTCAGCGGCTTCAAAATCTCGGACTGCTGCTCGACCGCGAGCTCCCGGAAAGGCTTCCCATGCAAGGTTTGCGCATATGCATCCAGCCAGGTCAGCCCCGTTCGGAAATCGTACTGCTCCGCAGGATCGTGCGCCACCATGAAGTCGACGAATTCCGCAACCCCCGCTTCATGCGCCCCCGGGCTGCCATCCGATGGGATGATGAGACCGGTCAGGCATTCGAGCGTCGCGTATTCCGCGGATGTGAAGAATTGCGGCGTATAGCTCGCCGGCCGGACCGCTGTAACCGCCGCTTGCTCGCCGTGCTCGCAGACGAAGCGCCATCGGTGAAAACCCGAGAAGCTGCTCGCCGCCGCTGCCAGAGATAAAATCTCCAGCACCTGACGGCGTTCCAGACCCTGGCCTGCCATTTCCAAGAATCTATCGGATCAAAAGACGCTGTGCAACTTTTGCGATCGCCGCCGCAGGCAGGGTATGGGATAATCGCGCTACGCGGACTGGCTCGACGAGCCTGTCTCGCGCGTGCAGCCATTTCTCGCTTACGGCTGGTAAAAAATGCAAGAACTCGACCTCTCACGCCGGCGCGCTCTCCAAGGTCTCGCCGCGCTAGCCGGGATTGCCGGCGCCAGGCCCTCCGCCGCGGCATCCAAATCTTACAAACTCGGAGTCAACGCCGCCATGTACGCCGAATTGCCGCTGGATCAGGCGATGGCACATATTCAAAAGGCGGGCTACCGCTATATCTGCATCGGCCGCGTTCACGCCGGTGAGGCCGTCTTCTCGCCCGATTTACCCAAGGCCGAGCGTACTCGCATTCTCCGCCGCATCCGCGACCTCGGCATCGAGCCCATCATGAGCCTGGGCGGCTTCGCTGCTCATCTGGAAGCCGACGGCGGATTGGAGAAGTACAACGCCGAACTGGATCTCTGTGCGGACTTCGAAATCCCCATCATGGTGGGCGCCGGTCCGTGGTATTACACGAAATTTCCGAACCTGCCCAAAAGCGAGCGCGACTGGGAACCCGAAGTGAGCCGTTTCTACGCCGCACTGGAACAGGCGGTGCGCCACGCAGAGTCCGTGGGCGTCACCATCGGCCTGAAGCCCCACACCGGCATGACCGCACGCGCTCGCGACTGCATCCAGGTCGTCAAACGGATCGTCTCGCCCCGGCTCAAAATCGCCTGGGACGCCGGCAACGTCTCCTTCTATGAAGGCGTCTACCCCGATCCCGACCTCCCTGACCTGGCGCCGGAAGTGAAAGCCGTCTGCATTAAGGATCACCTCGGCCTGCGCGGCGACGAGAATTTTCCCGTCCCGGGTCAGGGACAGGTCGATCACGAACTCATGTTCCGCACCCTGTTCACCGCCGGGTTCAACGGCCCGATGCAAATCGAGCGCGTGGATGGCCGGGATCGCGGAAAGCTTCCTCCCGAAGTCATCGACCAACGGCTCTTCGCCGCCAATCGCTATCTGGTACCGCTGCTCGATCGTCTCACTTCCGGCGCCTGACCCAGGCCTTCACTCGCTGCCCACGCGCACCACCAGGTGCGCGATAGCCTTCCGGCCCAACCCGTTGCTGCGCTCCACACGCACGATGTATTCTCCCGGCTTCTCGAATACGTGCGCGGTGACCGCAAATCCGTCTTTGGCCAGAGGCGCCACATTCCCGTCGGATTTTGTCCGCGCAGTCCCGCCGTCGCCGAACCGCCAGATCTCTTCGCCGTCCGTGGTGCCGAAAGTCCGTACCTTGAAGGTTACCGATGCACCGGGACGAATTCCCGTCGTCGGCCAGTACGCGGCTTGAATCGATGGCGGTCTTTGCTCCGGGTGCTGCGGATCGGCCACATTGACCGTCTCAAAATCGTAATCTGTGCGGCCGGCGTCATCGGTGATCTTGAGAATTTCGCTGTAAGTGCCGGGCTGAGAATATGTCCGCTCCACTTTCTCGCCTGACGCTCTGCTGCCGTCGGTGAACGTCCATTCGAACCGCGCTATATGTGAATCACTATAGGATCGCGAGCCGTCCAGCAAGGCCTTCTCCCCCACCAGTATCGCCTGGTGTGGCCTCGCCACCGCGATCAGGTGAGGCCGGTACTGCCGTTGATACGCCTCCCACAAAAACGCATACCCTTCGAGAGTCCCCAACCTGCCGGACGCCTGCCGGGTGAGAATTTCATAGTGCAGGTGCGACCATCCGCCGCTCCCGCCTTCCTTCCCCAGCGTGGCGATCTTCTGGCCCATCTCCACCCGTCCGCCCAGCTTCACCGACGGGTCAAACGAGTACAAGTGCGTGTAGCGATGGTACCAGCCGCGCTCGTCCAGAACCCAGATCGTGTCGTTGTAGTGATGGTCAATCCCGGCATTGTCTTTCTCGCTGTCGACTACCGCTTTTCCGAGCCCCACCACGCGGCCGTTGGTTGCAGCCAGCACATCCACCATCCCTTCTGCCCCGCCGATATCCAGGCCGGAGTGGTAGTAAATTCGCTGCGTGCCGATCCTCTCGCCATCGTCTACATAGGTCGGCTCATTCGCCATTTGCGTGCGCGACGCGAACCAGCGTTGGCGCAGCGGATAAACAAACGAACCAGCCGGCATATAAGGCGAGCCCGCCGGCCACAGCCGCAGCCGCGCGTCTTTCTCCAGCGCCCAGAAATCATGGTTGTTGTTTGTGTAGTATGCCTTGGTGATGTTGCAATCCACTTGCACACCGCCTACGGCAACTGGAAGACGGTAACTGCCGCACGAAAGCGTGGCGCGCGCGCCATTGACCTCCACCTCCACACGTGCATCCCGCACGGCGGAACGGACGTGGTCGCGCGTCTCGCTCGTCGAGAGCAGCTTCACCGTTGCATTCGTCCCATCCCCGAGCCGCACCTGCTCCACCGCCCCCACATCCAGGTCCACGACTCGAAATAGCGGCTGTTGCGCCGCCAGATTCACAGCAGCCAGAACCACCAATGCCCATTTATGCATGCATCTTCGCCCCCGACACCTGATACTGGCACCTGACACCTTCTTCTCACCCCTCCGGCAGCACGCCTTCGCTCGTCCGCCGCAATCGGTACCACGCCCCGATCGTCACCAGCGAAAACGCAAATATGATTGCCGAAATCGCGTTGATCTCCGGCGTCATGCCGCGCCGCAGCCGCGACCAGATCTCCAGCGGCAGCGTATTCTCCCTGCCCAGCAGAAAAAAGCTCACCGCAATCTCATCCATCGAGAGTGTGAAAATCAGCAGCGCCGAGCTGATTATCGGCAGCCGCAGGCCCGGCACCGTTACCCTCCAGAACGTCTGCCACTGGCTCGCCCCCAGATCGAGCGACGCCTCTTCGAGCGACCGCGGAAACTTCTGCAACCCCGCTAGAATCTCCGTGGCCGCCACCGAAATCAGCGCCGTTCCATGTCCCAGCGTGATGGTCAGCAGGCTCAGCTTCATTCCCATCATGACGAACAGCATCAGCAGTGAAAGCCCTGTGATGATGCCCGGCAAAATCAGCGGCAGCAGCACCAACCTGCGGAAAACATACCTTCCCGGAAATGGCACCCGGTCGAGCGCCAGCGCCGCGCTCAACCCGAACACTAGCGCAATGGCTGTCGCCGCTACGGCCACCATCAGACTGTTGAACACCGAATTCCAAAGCGCATCGTCTTCGATCAGCATCGCGTACCAGCGCAGCGTCAGGTCCCGCGGCGGAAACCCTCCCACGCCCGGCCCGTTGAACGAGTAAACGATCAGCGTCAACACCGGCAGATAAAGAAACGCGAACACCAGCACGGAGAAAATCCCCAGCCCCCAGGCGCGCGGCTTGTTACGTTTTCTCGGCATCATGGCTTAATGAAACGTCAACCTGTGTTGCAGCCGCTCCGTCACCCACAAAATCCCTAGCACCCCGAGCAGCAGACATAGCGATACCGCCGCTCCCAGCGGCCAATTGAACGCCGCGCCGAACAAGCTCACCACGATATTTGAAATCATGATCCCGCTCGGCCCTCCCACCAGCAGCGGCGAAAGAAAATCGCCCAGGCTCAGAACGAACGCAAATGCCCCACCAGCAATCACCCCCGGCAGCGACAGTGGAAAAACTACGGTCCAGAACATGCGCGGCCCGCTCGCACCCAGGTCTCGCGCCGCTTCCACCAGGTTCCGCGGAATGTGCTCGAGCGACGCGTAAATCGGCAGGAACGCAAACGCCACATAGATGTGCGTCAGCGTGATCAGCACCGCCAGCGGGCTATACAGCAGAAAACCCAGCGGCTCGCGGCTCAGGTGCAGGAATTCGATGAGCGAGTTCAGCACCCCGTCGCTCCCCAAAATCGTTTTCCACGCATAGGCACGCACCAGGTAACTCACCCACAACGGAATGATCACCAACTGATACAGCAGTTCCTTCCTTCGCGAACAGTGGAACGAAATGTAATAAGCCAGCGGAAACCCCAGCAGCACGGAGAGCAGCGTCACCATCGCCGCAATCCGCGCAGACCGCGCCAGCACGCTCCCATACATCGGGTTGTGCAGAAGTTCCCGGTAGTTGGCCAGCGTCCACTGGTGCACCACATTTTGCCCGGAAACCGACCAGAAGCTGTAGCAAAACAAAAATGCGTACGGAATCAGCAGAAACGCCGCCACCCACGCCACCGGCGGCAGCGCCACGGCCGTCTTATACGCCCTCCCGTACATTTCAGCTTTCCGTCACCCTCACCGCATCGGCAATCGAAAACTCGAACAGAGTCTCTCCCCGCAAATCGCGCGAGCCCGTACACTCCACCAGCAGTGTCCGCCCGTCCGCGTCCAAAACCTCCAGCACCTCCGAGGAACCGTGAAACAAAACCCGCTCGATGCGCCCGCGAAAACGTACGCTGCGCGGCGCCGCCACTTTCGCCTGATCGGCCAGGCGGATGTCCTCCGGCCGCAAAGAGTAAACCACCGGCCCGTCCGGCTCCTGGCTCGCCCATCGCAGGCACCCGCACCGGACCGCGCCCCGCTCTACGCCCCCGCGGAGCAGATTCGTCTGCCCGATGAACTGCGCTGTGTAAGTCGAGTGCGGCCGCCGGTAGATTTCGCGCGGCGGCGACACCTGCTCCAGCACCCCCGAGTGCAGTAGCGCGATCCGGTCCGACATCACCATCGCCTCATCCTGATCGTGCGTGACGAAAACAAAGGTGATTCCCACCTGCCGTTGGAGCGACTTCAGCTCGGTCTGCATCTGCCGGCGCAGTCCCGCATCGAGCGCCGAGAGCGGTTCGTCCAGCAGCAGCAGCTTCGGCCGGTTCACCAGCGCCCGCGCCAGCGCCACCCGCTGTTGCTGCCCGCCGCTGATCTGCGCGGGCGGCTGGCGTGCAAACTTGCTCATCTGCACCAGCTCCAGCGCTTCCTCCACGCGTTGCGTGACCTCCGCTTTCGGAACTCTGCTTACCCGTAACCCGTAAGCCACGTTCTCAAAAACCGAGAGATGCGGAAACAGCGCATAGTGCTGGAACACCGTGTTCACCGGTCGGCGGTTGGGAGGAAGCCGGTCGATGCGCTCGCCATCGATCGCGATTTCGCCCGAATCCGGCTGTTCGAATCCCGCGACCATGCGCAGTAGCGTCGTCTTACCCGATCCGCTCTCCCCCAGAACGGTAAGAAACTCGCCCGCAGCTACGTCCAGCGTGACGTCGCGTAGAACGCGTATCGCGCCGAAGCTTTTCTGCACCGAGCGGATGTTCAACAGGGCGTCGGGCATGATGCGATGGCCTACTGGGCCGCCTTCACTTCGTTCCAAATCTCGTTGTACTTGGCCCGCCGCGGCACGTTCTCCCAGAAGTAGATCCGCTTCTGATAGTTGTCCAAATCGTCCAGGTGCAGATTCTTCTTCTCCTGGTCCGTCATGAACTGCGCCGCTTGCGGATTGGCGGGAAGATACCCCGTCACATCGGTGACCGCTTTCTGTGTCTTGGCCTCGACCATGTACTCGATAAACACGGCCGCCAGGTCCTTGTGATCGCTCGCCGCCGTGATCATGAGATGGTCGATCCACCCCGTCGTGTTTTCCTTGGGTATCGTTTCGCCGATGGGAAATCCGCTCTTGCGCAGTTGGTTGGTCATGAGCGGCCAGCCCATCGCCGCCACGATTTCGTGGTTCTCGAACAGGTTCGTCAGCTCGCCGCCCGTGGCCCAGATTTTCCTGATATTTGGCTTGAGTGCGATCAGCTTCGCTTGGACGGTCACAAGCTCCCCATCGGTTAAATCGTAAAGATGGTGCGGCGAAGGTTTATCGAAACCCAGCACCTGCGCCGCCATGTAAACCGTTGACAGATCGTCCCAAACCGAAACCTTACCCTTTAGCTTCGGATCCCACAGCGCATTCCAGCTTTCCGGTGGGGCTGAAAAAGCAGTGGTATCGTACAGCAGGGGGTTAGGTCCCCACTGAAACGGGACCCCGTAAATTTTGCCCTCGCTTTTTACCAGGGGAAGCGAGGTCAGGAAAGGGAGCAATTGGGAGTAGCTGGGAAGCAGGGCAAGATCGAGTGGCGCGGCCAGGCCCGTTGTCGCGATCATCGTAGCGACATCGCTCGAGGGGGAAATGATGTCATAATTGCCGGCGCTGCCGCCGCGCAGTTTGGCAATAAGTTCGTCGCTCGATCCCATGTATGACGCGCTGACCTTGCAGTGGCACTTTTCCTCGAATCCACGAACGAAACTCGGGTCGGCGTAGCCCTCCCAAACCAGCAACCCCAAAATCGGCGTCTGCCGGTGACATCCGGTCAAAGCCAGAAACACCACCAGCCAGCGCTTCACCTCAATCCTCCTCACGAGTAACCACCCGATGGGCTGCTCGTAGGATGGCCGCCCCCCACCGTTAGTTTCGCCTCCTGCTTACCGATCCCTCGTTTCATGGCGGGACCCGGATCGAGAGATCTTAACATTTTGACCAGGACAATACCCATCGCAGAAACCCTTTGCCTGCTTCAAACTATTTCAAGCATAAACAGTATGAATATCTTATAATCTGTTGTAGCTGGTGCTGCAAGGGAATGGGGGCAAGCGCGGCGGCTTTTTGGGGAAGTTGCGTGACTTGGAAAGGAAGGACCATATGTTCAGTCGAAGGGATTTTCTTACGTCTTCGTCATTGCTGTGTGGCAGCGCGGGTTTCATGGGTCCGGCTTCCGTATTTGCCGCCGGGTCGAAGCCGTCCGGATATTTTGGCGTGCATCCGTTTGTGGAACGGCATCCGGAAGCGGTCTTCATCCTGCGGACACATGTGGACTACAAGACGAACTCTGAAGCCTGCAAACGCGTGGGGGTGGATTTTGGACGGTCGGTATTCGTCCCCATGGACGATACCGGCATTCCGGTGACGCGCAACATCGCGACCAAGCCGAATCTCACGGCTCACGACGCAGTCGACAAAAAGAAGGGGATGACCCTGGAGGACACGATGGGCATTGCCACCGATGTGTTCTTCGTCGAAGGTCTGTTCGAGTCATTGAAGGAATTGGGGGTGGCGGGCAACCGGATGCATACGCGCGATGCCAATGGGGCAGACGTGATCGAGCCGCGCGGATACGTGGCCATGGGCCGGCGCGTGGGTGCAAAGGTTACCCCGGTAAAGGACACCATCGCAACGCCGGAGGATGCGAATGAAGCCGGGGCGTTTGTTTGGAAAGAGGTTCCCGGCGGCGTGGTGAGCGTACAGCTTCCTTACTTGTGGCCCTTCAATGCGCCGGATTCATGGAACCTGAATGTAGCGAAATTCAAGGCGCACGAAATGGGGTTGACGCTGACCTCCAAGAACTGGCAGGGCTCCCATCCGTCGCCTTTCCAGCGGTACTGCGGCGCGTGGCGCGATATTGATGCGCTGCAAAAGCACGAAAGGGTCATTCAGAAGGAATACATTCATCCCAAGCTTCATGAAGTGGTAAGAGCAGACTTCAAGCGGCACCTGGTCACGATTCCCCGCTGGGCTACTCCGGATGTGCCGCGGAGCGATCCGCAATACAGCGAAGCGTATTACTACACGGCCATGTGCATGGAACTGTGGGCGCATCGGACCATCGACAATCATGCGGCTTCGCCGATGGGGCTGCACATCATCGAGGGCATTTACGGCCGTGACGGCGACTTCAACAATGGCCCGAATCCGTTCGGCAATGAGAATAACTACGACGGGAGAGCCTGGGACTACATGACGAACATCGTGATCTTCGGCAAAAGCCCTTACCTGGTCGACATTGTGGGCCATTGGCTGGGCGGGCATGAGCCGGGGAATTTCGGGTTGTTCCACATTGCCATGGAGCGCGGCAAGCTGGGCATGCTGAATCCCATGCACATTCCGGTGTACGAGTGGCAGGATGGTGTAGCGGTCCGGCGTCCGCTGACCGGCTTCACGCGCACGCCATTGCGGTCGTTTTACCTCCAGCAACGCGATAAGCGCGAACCGCTATGGCACCTGTGCAACGAGCCGTTCGATTACAACAAGGTGAGCGAGACCAAACTCAACATTCCCGCAAAGCCGACGACGCGTCTGCTCAACCAGCACTACCCCAATGCGAACAATCCGCAACTGGCCATCGAGTACACGGTGCCCGAAACCGGATGGGTGCTCGTCGAGATCCTCGACCAGAGCGGCAACAATCTGGAAGTGATCTCCAACGCGATTTGCGAGCCCGGCTACCACATGGCGGCCTGGAACACCGCGAAATACGCATCGGGCAACTATCAGTACCGCCTGCGCTACAAGGGTTACCACGAAGTGCACGAGCTGGTGCTGAACAAAGCGTAAAGGCGGTTCCGGCGGGTTGAGACGACCCTGGCGCTTCGATTGAGTCGCCAAAACGGCGGCTATGTGTACCCGTGCAGGTATTGAACGCATCTTCCCGGGGTGGCGACCATGCGGCCCTCTGAACCTACGCTCAACCATCACAAGAGCGCACGTCAGCACAGAATCGCGAGCGGTAGTGGAACAGCGGCCTCGCCGCCCATTGCGAGATCCTATGGCAATTAACCTTCAGCAACGACCGGTAATTTGGCGGCTTCCCAAGCGGCCAAGCCGCCGGCCATCTCAATCAACTGCGTGATCCCGTATTGGTGCAGAATGCCGGCGGCGATAGAAGAGCGGTAGCCGCCCGCGCAATGGAGAGCAACGCGGCGGTCGCGAGGCACCTCACCGATGCGTTCCTGCAGGTGATTGAGCGGCATGTTGACGCTCCCTTCGATATGCTTCGCCGCCCACTCGCGCGGATTTCTCACATCCAGCAACATCGGCGCAATGGGGCTTCGCAACTCCTCCGCGACCGCGGGAGCACTCACGCGCTCGGTCGGCCACACCAGGTCGGGCCTCTCGGCTAACGCTTCCATGCCGCGCTCCAGGAAGCCTTTGACGTGATCGAAACCAATGCGGCCCAGCCGTACGGCGGCTTCCTGTTCCCGTCCGGGTTCGGCAATGATCACGATAGGCCTGCTGCGATCGAGTACGGTGCCTGCCCATGTGGCATATTGCCCGCCGAGTCCGATGTTGATGCTGCCCGCGAGATGACCCTTGGCGTACTCGGCGGGGTCGCGGACGTCGAGCACCTGAGCGCCCGCGTCACCCATCCGAAGAACCTCGTCCAGACCGATGGGATGGAGAACCTCTTCCAGTTTCTTATCCAGCGTGGCGCGCTCGCGGGTGTTCAGAATGGCGTCGTAGGTGAAGTAGGGCGGAGCATCGGGTTGGTCGGCCGTGACGAGACGAATGAATTCCTCCTTGGACATAGGCTGCAACGCGTAATTCAAACGCCGTTGATCTCCCAAGGAAGAAACCGTATCGGAGGAAAGCTGCTTCCCGCAGAGTGAGCCGGCGCCGTGAGCCGGATAGACGAGCGTCTGGTCGTGGAGTGTCAGGAGTTTCTTGTGGAGTGAGTCGTAAAGGTAGGCGCCAAGGTCGTTGGCGTTCCATCCCAACGAGGCGCGCAGGTCGGGGCGGCCGACGTCTCCGATGAACAGAGTGTCTCCAGTGAGAACGGCGTACGGTTTCGTGGGGTCCTTCTGGAGATCGAATACCAGGATTGAGATCGACTCGATCGTGTGGCCGGGCGTTTCCAGGACCTGAAGGCGCAGCCCAGGGAAATCAAGGCTCTCACCGTCCTTCATGGCCACGAAGGCGTACTCCGCCTGGGCGCGGGAGCCGAGATGGATGGTCGCGCCGCAGCGGTCGCGCAACTCCAGATGGCCGGCGACAAAGTCCGCATGAAAGTGACTCAGGAAGACATGGCGGATCTCCAAGCCGAATTTTTGAGCATCAGCCAGGTACTGGTGAATGTCGCGCTGCGGGTCGACGATGATCGCAGTCGAACTGGTCTCGTCTCCGAGCAGATACGAAGCGTGGGCGAGACAGCCCAGGTAGTACTGTTTCAGGATCATGGAGCCTATACAGTTTAGCGCTACACGTCGCGGGCGGCCGGCAACATCCGCGACTGCTCATGCAAAGGGAAGAGCTGCGTCGACAATCCTCCTCCCTCGCAACCGCCTCGAAACGTGCTTCAACGCACCAATCTGTTAAGACGTCCAAAACTTTAATCGACCTGTAACGTGTGAGTGGTAGTTTTCGAGGAGCATCACCCTGCAAAATCCAAATCGGAAGTTCGAAGGAGATACGAAATGATCCTAAATGTTCAGAGAAGGCTCGGCGGGCGGTTGGCGGCCTGGATGCTGCTGGCGGCGGCATTGATTGCGGCGACGCCCGTTGCGCGAGCGCAAGAGAATCCAATTTCGCTGTTTCCCGGCAACCTTTTTATTCCCGGAAACCTGGTGGTTTCGCGCAGCGTGTACACGGACGGGAACAATATTACGGCCGGAGTGACCAACCTGCCGCCAGGATGCACCCCGGTAACGGCAGAAAATCCAACGCCCGCCGACCCTTGTGCGCTTGCCGTGACCAGCAGCGCCTACCCGTATGTGTTCAATAACGATACTGTTGATGGCAGTTTCGGCGTTACTTCGAAGATTTATCTCGACCAGATCACGGTGTTCGGATTCCCCCTGACTTCGCTCGAAGTCCCCAACAGCTCCCAGCCCAGCGTAACGGCAACCAGTGACCAGGCGGTCACGAGCTTCTCCTCAAAATCGGAATTGGCGCTGAATCTGTCGTTGGACGACCAAACTCTGACCTTCATGGCATATCACGCTCCGGTCAGCGCGATCGATGTATCCAACTCGAATACGCCGGCAGAGGTTGATCCGACCAATCCCGTGGGACCCGCCTATTATCGCTCGGTTGCGCAAATCAAGACGCTTGGCAGCTTTGGCTTCACGCTCACCAATGCTTTCTCCGGCGACAACGGCCGCGCGGCGCTGCTCAATGACCAGCCTGGAGCCGGCGTGGTTTACATGGCAGGAAACGCGGGCAACGGCACCGGCAAGCAGCCGGCCGGCATCATTCTCAGCACCGGCGCACAAATTCTGACGCCGGCAAACGAACCGGAAGCGGAGCAGACTCCGGGAGCCCCCACGGCTGTCGGGAGCTTCAACGTTACTCAGTTGGGCGACAAGATAGACAAGGTCGGCAAGGACACGAACTTTCGTGGGATCACCGTCTTCAACAACGTGCTTTACTACACCAAGGGAAGCGGCGGCAATGGCGTGAACACTGTCTACTTCGTCGACACCACGGGCACGGTTTGCACCAACACGACTGGCGTGGGGCTTCCGGTCGCCGGCGCTGCTCTTCCGACCTCGCCGCTGGTGCTGAGCAGCACCGACCCGGCGACGATTCAGGCGAACGGCTTGCAACCGGACAATATGTGCATCCTGAACGGCTTCCCCACGTTGCTGGCAAAATCCACCAGCGGCGTCAGTTTTCCTTTTGGCATCTGGTTCGCGAGTCCCACGGTGCTGTATGTTGCGGATGAAGGGAACGGCAACACGGGCACGACAGTCGCCGATTTCTACACGGCCGCCACGGCTGCGCAAAATCCCACGGCAGGACTCCAAAAGTGGATCTTCAACGGAACCGAGTGGCAGTTGGCCTACACGTTGACGAACGGATTGAATCTCGGCGTTCCGTATATCGTTCCGGGTTATCCGACGGGTCTCAATGACGGGCCGGGAGGAACTGGATTTCCCTGGGCGCCGGCCACCGCGGGGCTGCGCAACATCACGGGGACGGTGGACTTTAACGGTACGGCGACGATTTTTGCCATCACCTCGACCATCAGCGGGAGCGGCGATCAAGGCGCAGATCCGAACAGGTTGGTGGCGATCACGGATCAGGTGAGCGCAACCACTCTTCCGGCGCAGGAAGGTTTCATCACTCTGAAGACGGCCGGCAACGGCGAGGTCTTGCGTGGGGTCGCATTCACGCCGGGGACTCCAAAGTTCTAAGCTTTTCGTGGAATCGGTCCGGCGGCGGGGGAACCCGGACCGATGGATTTCGGGTCCGGAGGCGCGCGCGAGCGCTGTGAACCCGATCAGCCGCCCACGGCCTTCTTGGCTTGCTCTTCCGCCGTGGTCGGATCAATGACGCTGGACACCTCGCTGATACGGTCGGCGGGAAAGCCGCCACGCTCGGCATGCTCGCGAATGGTCCGCTCGTCCGGCGCGATGTAGATGCAATAGACCTTATCCGCCGTCACGTAACTGTGCACCCACTGGATCTGTGGTCCCATACTGCGCAACACAGCGCACGACTTCTGTGAAACACCCTGCAAGTCCTGGGCCGAGAGGTTGCCCACATTGGGGATACTCCGCTCGATGACATATTTCGGCATGCGGATGATTATATATGAACGCCTGGAACCGATGGCGCGCCGGTGGCGGACGTCTGCCTTCGCGAGTAGTAGCGGAACAGGGCGGCAGCGATGCCCAGGAAGAGCGTGCAGGATAGGATCATTTTGCTTTCGAAGATCCAGATGGAAGTGATCTGGTGGGAGGGAACAAAAGCGACGATCATGCCGATGGAGGTAGCGGTGAAGCCGCTGGCGGCGGCGAACCAGAGCTTGGTGCGGCCGAGATAGAGATTTTGGCCTTTGCGGACGACCATAAGCAGTACCGCGAATAAATAAAGATAAGACAGCATCTGGAGGACGACGGCCATATCGAGGAGTGTGACATAGGCTTCCTTGACGCCGGCGCCGATGAAGCTCATGGCGATGAGCGAGGTGCAGATGACGCCCTGGGCGACGAGCGCGATATGCGGGGTGTTGTAGCGCGGATGGATCTTTCCAAGCGCAGCGGGCAGGTAGCGGTCGAGACCACTGACGAACATGATGCGCGCCGAGCCGGCTGCCCAGGCGGAGACGGAGCCGGCAATGGCGGCGCACATCAGCAGAGCGAGCGGCGCGAGGATCCAGCCGAGGTTCCGGCCGGCGGTCATCTTGTCCACGGCCTGTAAGACGCCTTGCACGACAGCGACATCGCGCTGCGGCACCGAGAGCAGAACCGAGAGCGTAGCGCCGACGTAGAGTGCGCCGGAGAGCAGGCCGCCATAAACTACGGACTTGGGGACGGTGCGGCGGGGGTCGCGGATTTCGTCGCCCATGACGGGGCCGAGTTCCAGACCGACCAGGCCGAAGCAGATGACACCGAAGGCGCCGATGAGCCGGTAGTCGCCGCCGAAACCGAAATCGCTCCACTTGAATTCCGCGCCGCCGCGCGAGAGCACCGAGACGCCGAGAGCGACCAGGGCGAGCGTGGCGATCATGGTGCCGATACCGCCCAGATTGTTGATCCATTTGCCGACGCCCATGCCGCGGATGTTGAGAATGACGGTGAGCCAGAGCAGGCCGGTGGTGAGCAGGAAAAAGAAAGTCCCGTTCGATGAGAGATCGGCCGTGGCTTTGCCGCCGATATACGCCGGGATGCCGGCGAGATAGAACAGCAGCGTGGGGATGAAGAACATGTTGGTGGTCCAGTAGCACCAGCCGCACATGAATCCGTGAAAATCTCCGAACGTCTCTTTGGCCCAGATGTAAATGCCGCCTTCGGCGGGGAAGCGCTCGGCGAGCTCGATGACGGCGATGCCCTGCGGCCAGAAAAAGAAGGCCAGAGCCAGCAGCCAAAGCCACGTGGTGATGGGACCGTTGGACGCGATGACGGGAACAACGTTGAGATTGGTGACCGCCACCACACAGAGCCATGTGAGGTCCCATGTGCCGAGGACGCGCTTGAGGTGCGGTGGGCCGGCGACGGCAGGCTCGGTTTGCGGTGCTTCAGCGCCGTTCATAAGAGGGTAGCGGCCAACTACGGCAGCGCAAACGCAATAATACTCGACCCCACCGAGACCCCCACGTACTGCTGCCCATCTACTGCGTATGTCATCGGCGAGGAATGCCACGACTCGCTCGTGTGGAAATGCCAAAGTGGTTTCCCGGTTTTAGCATCGACGGCGGCAAACGCACCGCTGTCGTCGCCGTAGAATACCAGGCCGCCCCCAGTCGTCAAAGCTCCCGGCAGTCCGAAGCCCGAGGCCAGTTGCGGCACCTCCCAGGCGATCTTTCCCGTTTGAATGTCGATCGCCCGCAGAAATCTTTCGCCGGTCTCGCCCGGAACCCGCCGCGTGCCGCCGCCATAGAACGACTTACCCGGTTCCCACCATGCCGACGACTTGGTGTAAATCGCGCACGATTCGAGCGCCAGCACATAGAACAGCCCGGTCGCCGGATTGTACGCCGGCGCATTCCAGTTCGTCGCCCCAATCACCGACGGGCAGACTTTCGCTCCTTGCAGGCTTGGCTCCGCATCCGGCAAAACCTGCGGCCGCCCCTTCGCGTCGAGTCCGCTCGCCCACGTCAGCTTGTGAACGAACGGCGCGCCGAGTAGAAACTCGCCCGTTTCACGGTCCAGCACGTAAAAGAAACCGTTGCGGTTCGCCTGCGCGAGCAATTTCCGTGCCCGCCCGTGGAACTCGGCGTCCAAAAGCATCGGAGTCTCGGTCGCATCCCAATCGTGCAGATCATGCGGCGTGAACTGGAAATACCAGCGCAGCTTGCCCGTCCTGGCCTCGAGCGCCAGCACTGAGCTCGAATACAGGTTGTCTCCCTTGCGCTCGTCGCCGTTGTAATCCGGACACGGATTGCCCGTGGGCCAGTAAACCAGGCCGTTCGAGGGATCGTACGTGCCCGTCAGCCATCCGGTGACGCATCCATGCTCGATCGCCCTTCCCACCCAGGTTTCCGAGCCCGGTTCGCCCGGCGCCGGCATAGTCCAGAACTGCCACACGCGCTTTCCTGTTGCCGCGTCGAACGCCGCCACAAATCCGCGCGCCCCTTCATCCCCGCCGGAGGTGCCCGTGAGAACCAGATCGTTCACCACGAGCGGCGCCGACGTCGTTCCGTACCCTTTTCGGAAATCGGCGATCTCCGCGTCCCACAGCAGATGCCCCGTCGTGCGGTCGAGCGCAATCAGGTGCGCGTTGTCCGTCCCCAGAAAGACGCGATCGCCCAGCACCGCCACGCCTCGATTGATGGCCGACCCCGCGTCGCCGATCACTCCCTTGGTCAGCGGCCGCGAGTAATGCCAGATCTGCCTGCCGGCGCGTGCGTCCAGCGCGTAAACCTCGTTCGCCGCGGTCACGTACATCGCTCCATCCACCACCAGCGGCGTGACCTCGAGCCGCCGCGAATTGGCGATGGGGAACATCCATTTCGGCGCCAGGCGCGCGACACTCTCGGTGTTGATCTCGCCCAGCGGGCTGTAGCGGTTCCCGCTCACATTGCCGTTGTACGTCGGCCATTCGCCCGGCTTTGGATCGGCAATTGCGCCAAACGCATCCATGCTCGCAGAATTCGCGCGGCCCTCCAGAACCGCATCCGGGGAATGCTCCATCGTGAGCCGGCTCAGATACGCCAGCAAATTCCGCACCTCTTCGTCACTTCCCTTTGCCGGCGGCATCAGCGGCGTGGGTTCGCGCGTCTCCTCGGCGATCTGCTCCCGTTCCAGCAATCGCAACTGCCCGTCGAGACTCTGCAACTGCAAATCGAAGTTGCTTTCATTTTTCACCAGACCCCGCAGCGTCTCGCCGTCGCGCAAACGCACCGATACCAGCCGGTATCCCGGCGTCGCACTCGCGCCCGGATTGCGCAGCGCCTGCGTGATCTGTGTCAGCCTCCGCTCGCGCCCGATGTTCGAAAGGTCCGGCCCCAGCCTGCCGCCACGCCCGTTCACCGTGTGGCAGCCGGAGCATTTTCCATCTCCTAAGAAGTAGCGTTCACCCGCCGCGGCATCACCCGCCGCAGGATGGTCCGCTGCCGGAGCGCGCAGCGCCCGCACAAACGCCACCAGTGCGTCGATCTCCGCCTGCGAGAGCGGAAACGCCGGCATGCCGGAATCCGGAATCCCATTCTTGATCACATCAGCAACATTGCGCTCCGAGTGCTCTCCGAAACGCCGCATGTCCACGATGTTCGGGCCGTACTCCCCGCCGCCGCCATCCACGCCATGGCATCCCGCGCACCGCGCCGCGAACTGCTTCCTGCCCGTCTCGACGTCTTGCGCGCTTCCCGCAACCGCCGCCGCAAAACACACCAGAACGAGTCGTTTCATTTCGTAAAGATCAGCGTACCGAAGTTCTCCGGCACGTGATTGGGATCGCGGTTCACCACGCAGGTCGGCTGCCAGCACAGAAAGTGCCGCTGCGGATCGGCGCCCTGCCCGTCGATGCGGTACAGATTCATCCGCCATCGCGTCCCCGGCTTCACCGCCCGCTCGCTCACCGATTTCAGCGGAATCTGCGCCGCGGCGTACCACACGTGCGCCTTTTCATCGATGCGCGCCGTCACGTGCCAACCCGAGCGCCACCCGCGATTCGTCCCGTGATGATCCAGATCAATCGCCAGATCGATCCAGTCGGCCGTGGGTGCAATCTCGAATTCGCGGTAATGGCGGATGTTTTCCCAGTCATCGCCCAAAAACATTTCCACTACATCCCGGTCCCAAAGCCCACGCCGCGGCTCGTCAGGCTGCGGCGGCAGAAAAAGGTTTAGCGTCTCGTAGGGACAAATGAATAACAGATACAGGTCCGTGTCGCTCCAGAATCCCAGAATTTGCGTCTTCAAACTCGGATAGTCGAGCGTCTTTGAGCAGTCCTTGGTCATCCACACGGTTTTCGATTTCGCCCACGTCTTCGACTTTGGATCGGTATTTAAATCCCGCGGCTTCTTCAGGTGCGGCACCGTCATGCTCGCGGTGGGACGCGTCACCACGCAGGGCGCCGGGGTTTCCTGCGCCGCCGCGGCGTACGCGAGCGACGCGATCAGGATCAGCTTCCGCAAGTTCGATGTCCGCTCAGCCCTGCCTAGCGCCGCGTCCAAACACGTGCCGCGTCGCTGTCCATTTGGCTTTCAGGTACTCGCCCAAATCCAGACTGCCCGACATGCTGTCGCCGCTCAGTGTTCCGGAAAACGTATAGCTCACCGCCGCGCCATGTTGCTCGCCTACGCGGCTGGCCATCTCCACCGAATCTCCGCTGATCGAGCCCCGCACTTCGCGCGCCGTGTAATCGCCCTGGTGCATGCCCTCGATGCGGTTGCCGTCCTGCCGGAGATACAGCGTGTGCGTGGAGCTCGCCGCCGCGAAATCGATGTGCACGTCCCACTGCCCGCTGAGATCCGCCGCCGGCGGCTTGGTTTCCTTCACCAGCTTGGTCCGCGGCGCCGCCGACAAAACTTCGTAAAGCCGGTCTGAGACAATCTTCTCGTCGCCCGGCTGCATCATGTAAGCCGTAATCGAAACGCCCGTCTCGGTCGGTGAGGCGCCTCCGTTTCCGCGGCCAAAACCGCCGCCTCCGGCCAGCGTAATGCGCGGCTCGGTGGTGAACAGCGTGTCGGAAACCTGCTCGCCGCTGATCCCGATCTTGTCCGTATCCCAGCGAATCGAAAGACCCGGGCTGTGATTGTCCAGCCCTCTGGCCTCGCGGACCGTCGCTGTGACGCCCTCCACCGCCGAAACCCGTTTCGCGATGTGCTCCATCCACGACGTCCACATCTTGTCCTCGGCTTCGTGGTCGCGCTTCACCCACATCTCCACCGCCATCAGCATGCCCATGGCTTCTTCCTTGCCGACTTTCATGCTGCGCCCGTAGCCATGGTGCGGCGCGCTGTGCACCCACGCCGCCTGAATCAGATCCTTGCGCCCCAGCAGCAGCCCGGCGCATTGCGGCCCGCGTATGCATTTGCCGCCGCTGTAGCCGACCATCGTCGCCCCGCGTCCCAGGTGCACGTTCGGGATGCTCAGCATCTCCGCCGCCGCATCCACCAGTACCGGAATGTTTCGCTCTTTGGCCAACCGCACGATGTCCGCATACGACGGCGGCCCCTCATCCGCCCGCGGACTGGCCAGAATATAAACCATCGCCACGCGCGGCCCGAGCGCGGCTTCCAGTTCCTCCGCCGTCCCTACTTCGACGACCCGCACGCCCACCGAACGCACCGCCTGGTCGTAAACATTGCGCGAGTGCTTCGGGATGACCACTTCGTCTTTCGGAAATCCGGTCAGATCCGGAATCCTCACATGCCGGTCCGGATTGCCGCCCGCTATGCACGCCGCCGTCGCGTGTGCCAGCGCCGCCGCACATCCCGAGGTCACGACACCCCACTCCGCGCCCGTCAGCTCCGCCAGCCGCGCACCGACCGCCGCCATCATTTCGTCCAATTGCACATAGTGCGCCGCCGCCGCTTCCTGCGCCGCGCGCACTTCCGGCAATTCGAGCGACCCACCCACCACCGTGAACGTCCCGCGACAATTGATCAGCGGACGAACGCCCACCGACTCGTAGATATCCGGCCCTACCTTCAACCCCGGCGATACCGACGCCGCGGCCGGCGCCGCCTTCGCCTCACGAAGCCACGCCGGAAGAGCCAGGATGCTCCCGGCACGAAACAGATCGCGCCGGCTCAGCCCGCCAACACAGCGCTCCAAAACATTTGCAAACGACTTCGGCATGCTTACCTCCAGGACCTCTGCATTGTACCCCCCCAAAAACCAGGGACGGAGACTCCGTCCCCATTTCACGTTTCTGCGGCGCGCGCCTACCGCTTGAATTCCACCACCACCACCTCGAAAGGCAGCAGGCTCAGATTTTCCTCCTGATGCTTGGCCGCGCCGCCCATGCGGACATCGCCCGCCTTTGCGTCCATCATCTGCACCTTGCCGTCAGGCGTCGTCACCTTTACGTGCGCGTCTGTCAGATAAACCATCACGCGATTGAGAATGTGTTCGTGCAACGGCCCCGCCTCGTGCGGACCATAGTGCGCGCGCAACACGCGCACCTGCGGATTTTCGAATTCCACTTTGTAATGATCCGGCGCCACCCGCACCGGATCCAGATCGCTCGCCGGCAGTACACCCGGCGCGTTCTTCAGCTCCACTTCCACGATGCGGTACGTCGTCCCGCCCACATTGTCGCTTGTGTGCCGCGCTCCCGCCGGACTCCAGCGCACGTCACCGGCATGAAACCGCACATCCTCCACTTGCCCTCCGGCATCCGTCAGCGTCTGGTGCCCGTTATCCAGGTAGATCAGAACGCGGTTCAAATGATGCTCATGCATCGGGCTTCTCTGCCCCGGCGACGTCACGACTTCGACCACCCGCGCCTCCGGCGTGTCGAATTTCACTCCGGCATCCTGCGGCCAGAGCGCACCCGCCGTGAGCAATGTCATGCAACCGATCTTTCGCATGCGTACATCATGCCACGATAATAACGGTCATGAAGTACGAGCACCCCGCGATTCCCGAAGCCTCCGTTCCGCTTTCAGTGGCCCCTGAGTTTCAGCACCTGCTCGATACCTACGCCGGCGAAACCAACAAAGTAGCCGCCGTGTGGAGCGCGTTCACCGCCGCCGATCTCGACTACCGTCCGCACCCGCGCGCCGCTACCGTTGGCGAGATCCTCAAGCATCAATTGCTTTCCGAGCGCCGCTTCTTCGGCGAGTTCCTCGGTACTCCCGAGCCGCCGCCCGCGGAAATCCTTCCGGCGATCATGCGCCCCGAAGCATGCATTACCCGTCTCGTGGAACTTGCCGCACCCCGTCTGATCTTTTGCGCCCGGCGCCCCGCCGCCTGGTGGCACTCCCGCGTCCCCTTCTTCGATGTAGAGCGCGAGCGAATCTGGATCTTCTGGCGCCGCATCCTGCATACGGCCCATCACCGCACGCAATTAACCGTCTACCTGCGCCTGCTCGATCGACAGGTTCCCTCCACCTATGGCCCCACCGCGGACGTCACCTGGCAAGGCGCCGATCCCACCCACACCGTGGAGGCAGCCGGCCGCCAGTAGTTTCTCAGCCGCGCCCGCAGGCAGCGGCTTACGTGCGTAGGCGCCACTTCACGAGCCGCCGGCCATACACCCCCAGAATCGCCACGCACACCGCTGCGCCGGTCCACCCGACTACGGCCTCCGGCAAATCCGGATAAACGATCCTGTCCAGGTAGTGCACCAGAAACCCTCCCTGGTAGCCTCCGGAGCCGGCTCGCTGCTCAAGCCACTGCTCCGCGAGAGTGAGTGGACACGGCCACGGTCCCAGCTCCGCAAT
>JASHOO010000291.1 GCA_030041035.1 Bryobacteraceae bacterium
TTGACGCGTTGTTGTGGAACCGTGCCATCCATCCCGAGCGCAGTCCTGAGACGCAGTGCGGGATCGATCGTCAAAACCAGGGATTTTTTTCCGCCGATCGCGGCTCCGAGCGCGCTCGCCGCGGTCACCGATGTCTTCCCCACGCCTCCGGTACCGACGAAGATCCGGATTTTCATGCCTAGTGTGCTCCAGGAAGATCTCCAATTCGCCCCGCCAGGTCAAGCAGAAGTTCCACGTCCGAATTCCAGCCCGCCTTGCGCCGCACAATATGCGTGGGTATCCCGCCAGCCAATCGCAGTTTGCCGAATAACGCCCGTTCGATGGCATGCCGCTCGAGGATGAATGACGCGTCCCGCGATCCGGTTACTTCGGCGGAAAAAGTCCGGCGCAATTTCTCCCACTCCTCCTCTGAGGTTCCGAGCAGCGGAGATGCCATGTTGCAAACCAGGGCGGCCGGCCGCATCCCCAGTTCTCCGGTCAGCTTTTCGCACATTTCGATGACCTCGTCCACCGCCATTTCTTCGAGAGTTGCTACCGGGATCAGGGTCAGACTCGACGGATCGGAAAGAAACCCAGCCAAAGTCTTTCCCAGCAGCGCAAGTGGACCTGAGAGGTACGAATCGAAATCCCTGGCCACCTCGAGCGTCCGCAGAAAATGTCCGGTGGCGGGCGCGTCCCAGACAATCCGGTCGAACCCTTGCGGCATTTCCGGACCGGAGCACTGCACGGTGAGGTCTCGCACACGCGAGATAAATGCGACTTCCTTGAGCCCGGGGAGCACTTCGATCAGGCTCTGGTAAATCCGGCTGTTGAGCACCGTATCGGCCAGCAGGGACGATCCGACGTTCTGTTTGACCAGACCCTGCAAAGCCTCCCTCGGGTCGACGTGTATGACGAAAAGATTCGATGCGGCAACCGGGTGAGATTCTTTCAGCCCGGCCAGGGAAACCGACAGCGCCAGTTCCGCCAGGGGATGCGAAGTGATCACGAGAACGCGGCGTTCCTCGCCGGCGTGCCGCAGCGCAAAGGCCAGGCTTAGCGCCGTCTTTCCGACACCGCCCTTGCCACAGAACACCGTTACCGGCCGCACCACTCGGGCCGCCTTTTACTTATTGAAGACATTGCCCTCGATCGTTTTCACAGTGAAAGCCTCGCCCATGAACCAGACCCGATAACTCTTCGTTTGCTTCACGATCTGAAGTAGCCGCCTTGCTCGAGGCGGGGTTCGGGGCTGGGCGGCCACCGGCGCCGGCGTCGAAGCCGTTTCTTCCGCGCTGGCGAGCTTTTCGACAAATCTTTTCAGCGAGAGGGCGCCTTTGTCCAGCGACTTCTTCGCTGTGCCATCGGTAAGAAACCGGGGCATCGACGCAATCTCGATGTCCAGATCCGTGAACAGGACAGTTCCTGTTCCATCCGCCGCAGGCACCAAACGGTGCAGACCGGAATACTTCTTCAGGTCCTTACCACTGATCATTTCGAACTGAAGCGTTTGTCCCGGCTCGGCTTCAAAACGGACGCCCATTCGTGTCCTGCGTGTGGCATTCATTAACATTTCCACGGTCGTCGTAGTACCGCTTGACGAAAGGACTGTGCACTGCTCGCAATTCGGAACCCACTCGGGATAGCTGGGGAACGCCGTCAGGGCCGAGAACACACGCTCCCGCGAAGCCGGAATGTACACCGTGTTCTTGATCATTTCATGCCTGACTGTCTTCGGCCGGCATCAGCTTGTATTTCCTACCTCTGATCCAGCACACGAGCCCTGCTTCGGTCTCCCATAGTTCGAAGAGATTTTCACCGTCCATGACGGCTTCCAGTCCGGGATTCGCCGCTGACACCCACGATCCCAGCGCCGCGAGACACTTTGCCGGGTTCAGCACGAGCCAGGACGCGGGATTGAGCAAATGCAGCCCGATTCTCCTCTTTATAGTGACGCTAACCTTGGCGAAACCGGGATCGGCTGCCTCGACACTCCACTCCATTTCGTGGATCGGAGCCTTCCCTTCGATCACTCTGGCCAATATGCCCTTACGAGGGGTCTCGACACATTCCATCATCAGAGTTTCAGCGTCTTTGCCGTCCAGACCAAGTTCGACGATGGCTAGCATGTGTTCCCGTGTCAGCAGCCTGGCGGATGTAAGAGACGGAACCCATTCCAGCCAGGCGTCATAATCGGCCAGCGCTTTATAAACGAGCTCCGGAGCGCAGGGGATAACTCCTCGGGCAGAACCGGGCAGTGAGAGCAATGGCATCAGGTCCTAATCGCCCGTGGGACCGCTCAACACGTCAACCGCAAGCGGGGCGCTGGCGGGCGTCGCGTCGGCGGTATCGTGGCGCCGCCCGAGCAATCGGTTGCCGGCTTCGAGAATAGTCGCGGGAGAGAAGGTCTCTAAGGCCTTTTCAACTGCCTTGGCGGAGACGCGCGAAACTGATCGCAGGGCTTCCCTCTTGGTTTCGTCCATATTGCTCTCCAGAGATTTGGAAAGGTCCTCAAACGCGGACTCAAGCTTCTCGGCGGCTCCTGGAAGACCCTTGTCGCCAGTGGCTGCATCGAAAATCTTCTGAAGTTGTCCGATTCCGTACAACGTCAGTCCCGTGCACAAGCGGATACTGGAAACGATCAGATTCTGAATCGTATCGCTCAACCCCGCTTCGCCGTCATTGGAACCTTTTGAGTCATCTCTCCCATAATAGCCCGATCGCGCCATCCCGCAAGCGTTGAAAAGAATGATCGTGGGATCTCGCTTTCATGCTATACTATTCGTGGTGTGCGCGAGCCCTGCGGCCATCATCAGGAGGACCGACTGACATGAGCACAGCCGAAAAACAATCTGAATCCGAAATAATCAAACTCCAGGCGCGGATCGACGAACTCGAGGCCGAGCTAAAGAGCAAGGGCGCCAAAGAGCCCAACAGACACGCCGAGATCGAGAAGCTCCGCACGGACACCCTGGACAAGACCGCCCGCGAGGCCAACCGGCTTCTACACGCGCTGTGCATGGCATTCGCGGAGCAACTGCGTTCGGCGGCGGATGTCGTGAAGGCCGTCAGTGATGAAGCCTTCAAACGCCGGGAAGACTACATCGCGAATGACGAAGAGATCTTCGACCTCCGGATCGGCGATATCGAAAACGACCTCGCCGGCGTGCTCAACAAGGGACTTGAAAAAACTCTCTCCGCTCCCCGTCGCGTAGTGGATAAATTTTACGAAGTCTATCACGAAGGCACCACCAAATAAAGCCGCACACGTCGGCTATCCCCGCCCTCTATGACTGACAATTCGCTGGCTGCCCGCGCAGTGGGCGGTCCGGCGGGGCTGGTTCGGCTGCTCAGGCGACTGGGTCCTACTTTCGTCCGGTACGGCCAGATCCTGGCATTGCGGCCGGACTCGGTTCCTCCCGAATTCCGCGATGAACTCCTGCTGGAACTCGCCGACGCCTCGCAGTCCCTGCCATGGAGCGAAGTCCGGACATTTCTCGCTGCAGAACTCAAAGGCGTCGATTCCGTTTTCCGGAGTATCGATCCGGTTCCCGTCTTCTCTAACGGACTCAGCCAGGTTCATCCGGCGGTCACCGCCACCGGACAGAGCGTCCTGATCAAATTTCTGCTCCCAGGCGTGCATGAGCGCGCGCGAAGGGACGGTCGTCGCGCCCGGGCCTTCGCCCGTCTGATGCCCTCGGACCGTCAATTCATCGAAGAATTGGCCCTCCTGGTCGACATTGAGCTCGACTTGATCCGGGAACGGGAGAACATCAGGAAGCTCGCCGCGGCTTCTGAAAACAACCCCTGCATGCGTGTGCCGCGGATTTATCCGGAGCTCTCAACCGCGCGGGTGCTGACCAAGGAAAACCTGGGCGGGGTGCCTCTGATCGCTGTTCTGTCGCCCGCTCGGCGCCCCGCTTTCAAAATGGAAGGTTTTGGTTTCGATGCGCACGCGCGCGCTGTCCGCCTGATCGACGGAGCGACTCGCCAGATGCTCGAACGACACTTCTATTGCGCTGACGTACATCCGCTGAACCTGCTGCTTTTGCCGGGAAACACCTTCTCTTTCGTGAACTTCAACCACTGCGAGGCGGTCGATACGGGGAACAGCCTGATTTACACGCGTTTTCTGAATGACGTTTTCTCGACCGACCTTCCTCGGATGTCGCGCTCGTTCGAGGAACTCCTCATCACGACGAATTCTTCCAGCGGCGAAACGATGCGCGAGGATTTCATCCGGGAGAGTCACGAGTGGCTGCGCAGTGCGCCCCCTGCGCATC
>JASHOO010000292.1 GCA_030041035.1 Bryobacteraceae bacterium
GGGGTGCGCGACCCACAAGGCGGGATCTAGCAGTTTTCTTTTTTTGTAAGTATAATCCTAACGTATATATACGTTAGGATTGGAGGTACCCTTTGCCTGACTCCCTCGCCACCCTCGAACAACAACGCTCCAGCATCCTCGCGCAGATCCTGGAATTGGGTGATTTTCGTAGCGGCTCCATCACCGCTATTGGCGGCCGTTGCGGAAAGCCAAACTGTCGTTGTCATCAACCCAACCAGCCCGGTCACGGACCCAATTTCCGTCTGACTCGCAAGGTCAGCGGAAAGTCCGTCAGCGAGACCTTCTCTTCGGCTGTGGAACTGCGTAAGGCCCAGCGTGAGGTGGAGGCATTTCATCGTTTCCGGCTACTCAGTCACGAGTTGCTGGAGGTCAATGAAAAGATCTGCCGGGCACGCCCGGCCGCCGATACTCCCTCGCCTGAGGAAAAAAAACGGCGGAGGCCATCCGCCAGGAGGTCACGCGCGAAGTAGACCAATTGTTGCGCGTCATCTACAACGGGCGCCGCCAGTCGGGATACCTGGACTTGGAAGCCACGGAAATGGTTGTGCGCTCGGTCATGCATCAGGCTGGAGCAGCCACCCTGACCAGATTGCTACGCTTCGCATCCCCGGCTGCCGACCAGCGGACCATCCCTTGTGCTTGCGGTAACCAAGCTGATTACCGGGAACTACGCTCCAAGCCAGTCCTGACCGTGGTGGGTCCAGTAGAAGTCCTGCGCCCCTACTACTTATGCCCGCACTGCCATACGGGCCAATTTCCTGCCGATGTGGAACTGGATATCGAAAACACAGAATCCTCTCCCGGGGTGCGTCGCATGCAGGCCGTCGTGGGCCAGGAGGCGTCGTTCGACCACGGACGCCAGCAGATGAAACTACTCGCCGACCTGGAGGTCACCACCAAAGCCGTGGAGCGGACAGCCGAAGCCATCGGGGAAAATATCGCCGCACGCGAGCAGGAAGAGGTCCGGCGGGCTATCCAGTTGGATCTGCCGATGGTGATGGGCGAAGCCGTTCCGATCCTGTATGTGCAAATGGATGGGACCGGAGTGCCCGTGGTGAACCAAGAGACGGTGGGCCGGCAAGGCAAGACCGAGGGCCAACCGGCCCATACGCGAGAAGCCAAGTTGGGCTGTGTGTTCACCCAGACCAACTGGGATCAGGAAGGTTATCCGATCCGCGATCCTGACTCCACTACTTATACGGGCGCCATCGAGACGGCCGAAGAGTTTGGCAAACGGCTCTATGTGGAAGCCTGGAAGCGCGGCTGGAGCCGCGCAGAAAAGAAGGTTGTCATGGGTGACGGAGCCGAATGGATCTGGAATCTGGCCGAGCAACATTTCCCCGGCGCGGTTCAGATCGTCGATCTTTATCACGCCCGCCAGCATCTGTGGGACCTGGTTCGCCGGCTATACGCCAATGACGAAGTCAGTCAGAAGGCTTGGATAAGGAACCACCAAAAGCGCCTGCTCGATAAAGGGAAAATCGAAAAACTGGTGACCGCGCTGCGCTCCATCCACTCAACCAATCCGGAAGTGCTCGAAAAGATCTGCACTGAGGCGGACTATTTCGACCGGAATAGGGAACGCATGCGCTACCCCAAGTTTCGCCGCCAACATCTGTTTGTTGGCTCGGGCGTCATTGAAGCCGGATGTAAGACCGTAATTGGTTCCAGGCTCAAGCGGTCCGGCATGTTCTGGACAGTGCGAGGGGCCAACGCCATCCTGGCCCTGCGATGTTGTCATCTCAACAGCCGGTTTGAAAGCTACTGGGAAGCACGCCGTGCCGCTTAACGCCCACTTCTGCGTCGCTCACCCAGTGTCCGGAAATGGGAATGGGTTTGTTTTTAAAAATTTGTTTTTTACGCACAAGTCATTCGGGTGCATGAAGATCGGCGACTCACTCCCAGATATAGCACGGGGCTGTTAGGGGGAGCCGACGGGGCGGGAATGGCGGTCCCACGTTTGTAATAAGATGTCAGCCGATGGTCCCGCCGAAAGTGCCGATTGCCCTGCTGCTCGCCTGTACGCTCGCGCCAGTCGCGGCTCCTGCTCCGCCGGGCCAGGCGGAAGATTTCTTTCCCGTGTCGGTCTGGTATGGCGGCGGCAAGGCGAGGGCGCCGATGCTGGAGCGCGACCCGAAGTCGAAAATCGAGTTTTGGCGCCAGGATCTCGCCAAGATCAGGCAGCTCGGTTTTAACACGGTGCGCTGCTGGATCGACTGGGCCTCGGGCGAGCCCGAAGAAGGCCAGTACCAGTTCGACACCATCGACGTGATCCTGAAGCTGGCGGAAGAGCAGGGACTGAAGGTCGTCATTCAGGTGTACATGGATTCCGCACCCGCCTGGGTGGGAAGGAAATTTCCGGATTCGCTGTTCGTGTCCTCGAACGGCATGGCCATTCATCCGGAATCGTCGCCCGGCTACTGCCGCGATCACGCAGGCGTGCGCGAAGCGGAGCTGAAATTCTACACGGCGCTGGCACAGCGAGCGAAAAAGAGTCCGAATTTTTTGGGGTGGGACTTATGGAGCGAGCCGCACGTGATCAACTGGGCCACGCCCACCTATATCGAGCACCCCGAATTCTGCTTCTGCAAATATTCCGTTGCGCGCTTCCGGCGCTGGTTGCAGAAAAAATACGTCACGCTCGACGCGCTCAATCAATCCTGGTACCGCCACTTCACCTCCTGGGACGAAGTAGAACCAAACCGTTTGAGCACCATTCTGTCGTATACGGATTTCATTGATTGGAAGCAGTTCATTGCCGATAAACTGGGTGAAGATTTGCGCGACCGCTACAACGCGGTGAAGCAGGTTGATCCGCACGCGGTGGCGACGTCGCACGCCGCCGGCATCGGCCTGTTCAGCTCGCCGTTGTGGTGGGAAGGCCAGTCGGATGACTGGACCATGACCGGCCAGGTGGATTATTACGGCACTTCGTTTTATCCCAAGCATTCCTCGTTCGTGAATCGCGACGTGGAATGGCGCGGAGCGCTGCTCGATTTCACGCGATCGTTCGGGTTCGCGGAGGGCGGCCGCGGATTCTGGATCGGTGAGCTGCAAGGCGGCTTTGGAACGGTTGCGCTGAATGTTTCGCCGACCGTGACGCCCGAGGACATCCGCATCTGGACCTGGAGCGCGCTCGCCCGCGGCGCGAAAGCCATCAATTACTACGCCTGGTATCCGATGAGCACCGGCTATGAATCGGGCGGCTTCGGGCTAATCCAATTGGATGGAACCATCACTGAGCGCAGCCGCGTGGCGGGCTCGATTGCACAAGTGGTCGATCGCAATCAGAAATTGTTTCTCGCCGCGCGGCCGCCCAAAGCCGAGGTGGCCATTGTGTACAACCCGTTGACCTACTTTGTCGGTGGCCGTGAGCGGGAAGCCGCCTATGGTGGGCCTCAAGGTGAAGTGAATGGCATTGAACGCGACTCCATGCTGGGCATCTATCGCGCGCTGTTTCCCACTAACGTGCCTCTCGATTTCATCCACATCAACCGCTTGTCGGAAGAGTTGCTGAAGCAATACAAACTCGTGCTGCTGCCGTATCCGCTGATGATTCCGCAATCGTCCGCTGCGGAGTTGAAAACCTACGTCGCCAACGGCGGGACGCTGGTCGCCGAGGCGCGGCTGGGATGGAACAACGAGCATGGAGCCGCGTCGCCGACCATTCCCGGCATGGGCTTGCACGAAGTGATGGGCTGCCGCGAAACCGACGTACAAACCGGCGCAGGCGGCCGCACGATGGTGAGATGGACGAGCCGCGAGCTTCCAGATTTCGAACCGGGTGAAGCCATGCCCGCGCGCTGGTATGAGGAGACACTCGAGCCGATCCGGCCGGAAGCGCACGTCACAGCGACTTTTCCCAGCGGAGCTGCCGCCGCGGTGATCTCCACTTATGGCAAGGGCAAGACGCTGATGCTCGGCTCGTATCCGGGGGCGGCATATGAAAACCACCGCGAGCCGTCCACTGCGCGTTTCTACGCGGCACTGCTCGGCTGGGCGGGCGTGCGGCTGCCTGTGGCGGTCACCGGAGCCACCGCCGAGGTGCGCTATCTTGAAACCGGCGCGGATACGCTGGTGTTTGCATTCAATCACAGCAAGCTGCCCATCGAGCCGGCGATCGCGTTACGCCTCGGAGCGGGGAATTATCGCGGCGCCGATCTGGTGACTGGGAAACCGGTGGAGTTGTCCGAACAAGGAGATGCTGTAAACCTGCACGGCCGCATTGCGCCGGAGGATGTCTGGGTGGTCGACATTTCTCCGAGGTAGCGCATGGCGTCCGTCGTGGCGGTCGATTTAGGCGGGACCAAGCTCAGCGCCGCCGTGGTGGATGACACCGGCGCTGTCTCGTGCCGCACCAAGGTTCCGGCCGCCACGGGAAATATGCGCGCATCGGTGGAGCAGATTGCGCAGGTGGTGGAGCAAGTCGTGCGCATTTCACAAAAGGAGGTTCGTGGGGTTGGGCTTATCGTCCCCGGGATTTCTTTCGCTGTCACCGGTGAGGCGTGGGCGCCGAACTTGTGGGGTCACGCCAATGTGCCGTTGCGCGCCGAGCTCGAACAAATGCTCGACATCCCCATCACCATTGAAAGCGACCGCGCCGGTTACGTGACCGGCGAGAGCTGGCTGGGCGTGGCGCGCGGCTGTAACGATGTCGTCTTTGTTGCGGTCGGCACGGGCATTGGAGCAGGTATTATTTCCGGTGGGCGCTTGATTCGCGGCGCGCATGACATTTCGGGCGCGGTCGGCTGGTTCGCTTTGAATCCCGAGCGGCGTGACATCTATCGCGAGGTGGGCTGCTGGGAAGCCGAAGCCGCTGGCCCCGCGCTGGCGCGGCGCATCGGTGCGCGCTCGGCGGAAGAGGCGGTGGCCAAAGCCCGCGCAGGTGATGGCGCGGCGAAGAAAGCGGTCGAAGACGCGGCGCTGTATCTGGGGATGGGAATTGCTAACATCGTGAGCATTCTGAATCCGGAAATGATCGTCCTGGGAGGCGGGCTGATGCAGGCGGCGGATCTGTTCTTAGACCCGATCCGCCGCAGCGTAGCGCAAAGGGCGCAGCCGGTGGCCGCGAAACAGGTACGAATTGAGGTGACCGAACTCGGCGAAGACGCGGGATTGCTGGGAGCGGCGCGGCTGGCGCTGGGGGATTCGGCGACCGGTTAAATCACAAAACGAGTTATGTCTGCAAACACCTACTACGAAAAAATCTCGGCAGTTCTGGCGAAGATTCACACCACGCAGCAGAAGCAGATCGAAAAGGCAGGGGAAGCCATGGCCAACGCGATTACGGCCGGCAATCGTGTCTACCTGTTCGGCAGCGGCCATTCCGTCATTCCGGTCATGGACATTTTTCCGCGCTACGGGAGCTTCGTTGGATTCTTCCCGTTGTACGATCCGCGGCTGATGTGGTCGAACGTGGTCGGGCCCGGCGGCGCGCGCGAGTTGCTGTGGCTGGAACGGAAGGAAGGCTACGTCGAGGTCTTTCTGCAAAGCTATCCGCTTCAGCCCGGCGACGTGATGCTGGTGTTCTCGCACGGCGGCATGAACGCCGCTCCCATTGAAGCCGCGCAGTACGCGAAGAAAAAAGGGCTGACGGTGATTACGATTTCTTCGCTCGAAAACGCCAGGGTCGCCAAGGCGGCGCATTCGACGGGCCAGAAGCTCCCCGATGTTGCCGATATCGCCATTGATAATTGCGTGCCGCCCGAAGACGCGCTGGTGGATATCGGGAGGCCCGAAAATGTGGCCGCCGGCTCGACCATGGCGGTCGTATTCGTGGCCATGTCGCTGGTTGCCGAAACCGGCGCGCGCCTGGCTGCCCGGGGGCACAAGCTGGTCACGTTCGTTTCGCCGAATGTCCCGGGGATCGAGAAAGATCACAACCTCAAAGTGTTTGAAACTTTCACCAAGGTGCTATTTTCGCGTGGCGCATGAGTGAGACGCTGGCTGTGCCTCGAGTCCGCACGGGATGGTTGAGCGGCACGGCGTATGCCGGCATGTTCGGCTTCGGCATTGTGATGGCGCTGCTGGGCGCCATCCTGCCGCTCGTCTCGGGCCGTCTGCATTTCGATCTGGCGCATGCCGGAAATCTTTTTCTAGCCATGAACGGAGCGATGCTCGCGACCACTGTCGCTATTGGCCCGCTGCTCGACCGTTTCGGAATGAAGGTGGCGCTGGTTGTTGCGCCGCTCTTTGTAGCCGTCGCGATGGTCCTGGTTGCCGGCGTGCACACGTTCGGCGGCCTGGTGGTGGCGGTGGTGCTGCTGGGCGCGGGCGGTGGAGCCCTGAATCAGGCGACGAACACGCTGATTGCCGATTTACACGAAGATCCGAAACGCAAGAGCGCGGCGCTCAACCTGCTGGGCGTATTTTTCGGGTTCGGCGCGCTGTTCATCCCGTTCACCATCGGCTCGCTGCTCAGTGCGCTGGGGCTTGCCAACATCTTGTACGTCGGTGCGGCCGTAAGTCTCGTCCCGGTTGTGAGCGTGTGGCTGACCTTTCCCGCGCCGCGGCAGGGTCAGGGTGTTCCCATTGGCGACGTGCTGCGTTTCGCGCGCCAGCCGCTGGTCGTGGTGTTCGCGCTGCTGCTGTTTTGCGAATCCGGCAATGAGTTTTTGCTGGGCGGATACGTCACGACTTTTTTGACGCGCAATCTCGGCGCGAGCGTGGCTGCGGCATCTTATCTGCTTGCGGCGTATTGGGGAGCGCTCATGGTGGGCCGCATCGTGCTGAGCGGTGTGCTGCTTCACGCAAGCGGTGGAAATTTGATTTTGGCGAGCGCGCTCGGCGTAGCGGTCAGCGTGGCGCTGTTGCTTTTTGCGCCGGCCCTGCCGGTAGGTGCGATGGCGATTGTGCTGCTGGGATTCAGCATCGCCGCCATCTTCCCGACGACGCTGGGAATCGCCGGAGCGCAATATCCCACCCACTCCGGAACCGTATTTGGCATTCTCATCGGAGTCGCGCTCTCGGGCGGCATGACGCTGCCCTGGGTGGCGGGGCAACTGGCGGCGAGGCGCGGCGTCGGCGCGGGCCTGCTGCTGGCCATGGTGAGCGCGCTCATCATTGCCGGTCTGGAATTAACGTCAGCGCGAATGACGAGGAGGCAGAACTAATGCGCGTTTGGCTCGTGATTTTGATCGGATTGGCCGGATTTTCCGCCATGGCCCAGCAGCGGACCATTCTGGCGGTCGGCGCCCATGCCGCGGACATGGATCTGACGGCCGGCGCGATTCTCGCACACCAGAAGAAGCTGGGCGATCGCGTCGTCATCCTGCACATGACGCTGGGAGAAGCCGGCGATCCCTATCTTTCGCCCGAAAAGTACGCCGTGCAGAAGCGCCAGGAAGCTGAGGCTTCGGCCAAAGCTCTCGGCGCCGAGGTGATCATCGGGCCTTACCCCGACGCTATGCTTCCAAACAATGAAGAAGCGCGCCGATTCGTGGCCGACGTCATCCGCCAGGTTCAACCCACCTATGTGATTACCCATTGGAAGAACAGCTTCCACAAAGATCACAGAAACACATCCGCGATTGTCACCGATGCCGTCTTGATGGCGGAGTTGGAGGCCGTGAAAACCGATCACCCGCCTTATCGGGGAGTCAGAGGTGTTTTCTACGCCGACAACTGGGAGGATTCCGAGGGCTTCCACCCCTACATTTATATTGACGTTTCCGACGTGTTCGACCAGTGGAAAGGGGCGATCCGTGAATATCAGATGGTTCGGGGCGGCGTTTCCCCGTTCGCCTACTTCGATTACTACACTTCGCACCTGGCCGAAGAGGGCGCATTAGTCGGGCGGAAATATGCCGCGAGCCTGGACGTGGACGAATCCGCCAAGCGGCAGGTACTGGACTCGCTGCGTTAGGCTGCAATTCACAGCCAGAGCGTGTCAAATCTCGCACCCGATGGTCCGCACGAGTCCGTCGTGGACTTTTTCCCTCGCCTTTATTCCCAGTTGGGCTGGCCGCTTGCCCGGCGGCAGGACAAGGTTGCCTCGTCTTTGCGCACTTCGCGCACCAGGATGACGTGGGATCCGTTTGCCGTCTTCACTTTCGAGCCGGTGACGCGCACTTCGTCACCCTTGGCGAAATGGATGTCGAACTGTTTCAGAAAATCGGCGGGCCCGAGGTAGACATCGATGATTTGCGATTCCTGCATTTCGGGCCTGAGGAAGAGATGAATGCCACAGAGCGGGTTGCCACGCGGGACCTCCCGGACTTCGTTGACGAGACCGAGAATGTTGACCTCGGTAGCCGGGTCGTAGCGGGGTTCGTCCACGGGCGCCGCAGGCTTTTCAGTGTGCGCGGCGCGCAACAGGCCGCTCGCGCCGAGGAACAAGACACAGACCATTTTGGACCGCATCAGCCGACCCTCCTTCCATAGCAGGGCGGGCGCAACCCGATAAGCGGATGGCGCCCGGCTTTCGGATCTGGTCCTCTTTTATTGTACGGCGAATCACAGTGTGGTGTGCAATGCTCAAAGGCCACTATTCCCGATCCGGCGTGGCTAAAACCAGGTAACCTTTTGAGCGTGCCGCAGTATAAAGATACATGCCGCAGGATCTTCGGTTTGCGCTCCGCGAGTTCATCAAGAAGCCCGGCCTGGCAGTGACGGCCATCATTTCGCTGATGCTGGGCATTGGCGCCACCACCTCGGTTTTCAGCGTGATCTACGGCCTGCTTGCCAATCCGTATCCCTATAAAGGCGCGGATCGCATGATCAACCTGAGGGTGATCAACGAGAATGGAGACCAGCGCTGGATGGGCGTGACCGGCCCGGAGCTCAAGCTCCTGTGGCAGATGAAATGCCTGGAAAGCGTGGCGGCAAGCTGGGGGACCTGGAATCTGACGACGACGGACGAGGATCTGCCGGAGGATGTGCCGTCGGTTCAGCTCACCGGCAACGCCGGAATTCATTTCGGAGTTCCGGCGATGCTGGGGCGCATGATCATTCCTTCCGACGCACCGGACGGCATGGATCCGCAGCCGGTGGTCGTGCTGAGCTATCTGTTTTGGCAGCGGCACTTCAACGGAGACCCGAGAGTTGTGGGGCGCAACCTGCAACTGGTGCACAAGAACTACACGATTATCGGAGTGCTGCCGCCGCGCTTCACCTGGAACGATGCAGCGGTTTATCTTCCGCTGAAAATCACCAACGACGTGCACATCGAGTATGACGCGCTCGTCCGGTTAAGGCCGGGAGTCAGTTACGCCGCGGCGGATGCCGAGTTGCAGCCGTTGGTCGAGCAGTTTGCCAAGGAGAACCCCACGCATTTTCCGAAAAAGTTTCGGGTACACGTGCGGGGCATCAATGACTGGTACGTGGAGCATCTGGGCCGCTCTCTGTTTCTGCTGTTCGCGGCGGTGGCGCTGCTGTTGCTGATCGGATGCGCGAACGTTTCCATCCTGCTACTGGCGCGCGGAACGGCACGGCAGCAGGAACTTGCGGTTCGCTGCGCCATCGGCGCTTCACAATGGCGTATTCAGCGCCAACTGCTGACGGAGGCTCTGGCGTTATCGGTCGCGGGCGCGGCGGGTGGAGTCCTGCTGGCCTACAGGCTGCTTCCGGCGCTGGTGAGCTGGCTGCCGCAATACTCGTTTCCGCATGAAGCGGTGCTCAAGATCAACCTTCCCGTGCTGGGCTTCAGCGTGGCTCTGGCGATCGTCACCGGTGTTCTATCCGGCCTGGCGCCGGCTTTTCACCTGGCGCGGCCGCAGATAGCGCAACTGATGCACTCGAGTTCGCGGCGCACGACGGGCAGCACTAAGGGAAAACGCACACACGATTTGTTGGTAGCCGGGCAGATCGCGCTGACGCTATTGCTGCTCACTTCCGCGGCCGCCGCCATCAATGGTTTTGTGCGGCTCATCCGGACCAACCTGGGATACGACCCGCATAACATCATGTCGGTCGGGATTCCCGTGCATCAGAATTCGCACATCAGTTGGGAAGACCGGTCCACATACTTTCGCCAGCTTCTGACGCGAGTTCAGGCCATGCCGGAAGTTGTGACGGCGGGGATTTCGACCAATGCCACGCCTCCCGCCAATGGTTGGGATCAGGGGATCGAACTTTTTGGGCGCCCATTGGGCCAGCAGCAGCAGGTGCGTGCAAACTTCGTCAGCCCGGAATACTTTGCCGTGTTGCACATCCCGTTGCTCGAAGGCCGGTTGTGGGATCAGGCGGAGATGGTTCGTGGAGCGAGGCTGGCGGTGATCAATCAAACCATGGCGCGGCAATTCTGGCCGAAAGGCGATGCCATCGGGAAGCTTTTGCGGATGCCTGATCTGAGGGCCGAACCTCCATACTCGCAAGCAGCGCCGGGCAGCGACGATTGGTTGCAGATCATCGGCGTGGTGGGTGATGCCCGGGATGACGGGCTGCTGAAGCCCGTCAAACCGGCAGCCTTTGTGCCGTATTCGCTGAGGATGGCCATGTGGACGCAAATTCTGGTGAGGTCGCGAATTCCGCCGCTGGCAATATTGAATCGCGTTCGCGCCGAAGTGAAGGCCGTGGATCCGGACCAGCAGGTGTTTGGCGAGACGAGTGATCTGGAGACCTGGATTCAGCGAAGTCCCGGCTATGCGAATGAGCGTTTAGTGGCGGCGCTGTTCAGCGGATTCTCGCTGGTCGGCCTGGCGCTGGCGGCGATCGGGCTTTTCAGCGTGGTTTCCTACGGCGTGGCGCAGCGGACTAATGAGTTCGGCATCCGTATGGCGCTGGGCGCGACGCGCCGGCATGTGCTGCAACTCGTGTTCGGCTCTGTTGCGCGCACGGTGATTGTGGGACTGGCGGGCGGCGTGGTGCTGAGTCTGATTTCCAAGGATCTTCTGGCGAAATGGGCCGAGGGCAGCGCAACCAATCCCCTGGCTTTCGCGGCAGTCACGCTGCTGCTGGTACTGACCTCAGCGCTGGCGGCATATCTGCCGGCGCGGCGCGCGTCATCGGCCGACCCCATGGACGCGCTGCGGTATGAATAGACGGACCGCCGCTACTCCGGACCCGCCAAGCTAGTGAAGGTTCCCAGTGGATTGGTCTAACGACATCAAGCTGAGCATCGGGTGCGAAAAAACCTGGGAAGAGAACGTCGAAAGGATCGAAACATAGGAGACAATCAGTCTGCTGGCGGTATTGAGCGAGATGATGGGGCC
>JASHOO010000024.1 GCA_030041035.1 Bryobacteraceae bacterium
CGAGAGCCTCAAAGACCACGCCTGCACCGAAGTCCCGAACCGATGGAAACACCATCACATCAGCGGATCTTAGCCGCTTGAGAACCTCGTTATGACTAACCCAACCACAGAAGGAAACAGCCTTCTCAATCCCGAGGGATCCCGCAAGCTGCTCGAGGCGGTTCCGCTCCGGACCGTCGCCGAGGATGCTGAAGCGGGCGAAATCGCCGCGCAACAGGGGAGCCGCCGCGCGAAGCGCGAGATCACAAGCTTTGCAGGGGATCAGCCCCCCGACGAAGATCAACTCAAGCTTGGCGCCGGGCTCCGGACTGCGCCGGTCGTCGACACACAGAGAACGACCGACGCCGGGCTCCGGGACAAAAAACAGCTTGTCGCGATATGCGGCAAACTCGGCATAAGTTTGGGACGAGGCGGCTATGATCGCTGCCGCGTTGCGATAGGTAGAACGAGCAAAAGGCAGGAACTGGTATAAAGGTCTCAGGCGAGATATCCATTCTTTCTGGTTATTGGCCTGGCTGAAACCCTTCGCAAACGGCAGGCCGCCGTTTATTGGCCCAATCACGAAGGGTATGGGTCCCTTTCGCAGGAAGAAAGCGAAGGGGCTAGGCAAGACCGCTGTCATTGGTATTAGGCGAAGAACGACGTCGAACTCGCCCGCCAGGATCCGCTGCCGCAACTGCTTCCAGGCATAGCACTCAAAGGCGAGGGCAAAAGGATAACCGAATGCGGTCAACGCTTGGCTGGCATGGTTATATCTGAAGAGCCGTCGCAAACTCCAGGCATAAATGCGCTCGAGCAGTGGCATTCGGATCGTCTCGATGCTGCGAAACGGCGCTTTGGCGCGACGCAGAGCACCCTCAACGGGCGATCGAGCAGCCAAGGTGACATCATGCAGGTCGGCGAGCGCTGCCGCATGGGAATAGGTGACAAAAGGAATACTGACACCTTCGGGATTACAGTCCGGCCCCAACAGCAAAATACGTAATCGGCCCATGAACTCTCTGCTCAGACCGGCTGCTAGCCTAATTGGTCTTCCAAAAAATCTCGATGCTTCGTTCGCTGCATCGGCCAAGTAAGACGCAAAAGTCTTCCGCTGACACCCAATCCTTAAGCGCCAAGCCCTCAGCACAGTTTACGATGTAGTTGAATCGCCCACTGTGCGCCAATTCTGCCAGCACTCGGATGCATTTCAAACCCTCAGGCCTAAACTCGGGCAAATTTACCTCAAATGATAGGTATCGTACCGGCCAGTGCAACCCGCGTAGGACGCTAAGCTCATAGCCTTCGACGTCAATCTTCACAAAAAAGGGAATGCCGTGATGGGCGATGAGTTCATCGATTGTGGTGGTCCTGACCAACCTGGTTTGATTGAATTCCAGGCCGCAGTGCCCGTGAGCGAAACTCGCCCTGTTTTTCTTCAGGGTATCGGCCCACTTCGGGCTCATGGTGTTGACGGCTGAACCTGGACCGTCGATTAACATTTCCTCGGTCCCGACCCTGCTGCTCACGGCTCGGGTGACGATCGTAACCGGCCGCGGCTTAGTCCGGAATTCCCGGAATCTTTCCTCAAGCCTTCTGCAACAGGCGTCGTCGGGTTCGACAGCGACGACCCGCGCTCCTAGCCGTAGAAACACATCCGTTTTCGCACCCTCGTTGGCCCCGATGTCAAATACGAGGTAACCTTGCTTAAAGCCCGCGAGGACGCTCTCATAAAAATCGACCTCTTGCCGCAGGGATTGAAGCCTCTCTCGATGCACCACGGCCCAGTACGCATCACGAATAAGGGATGACTTCAAACGCGACTTTAGAGAATGCATGAGATCCTGCCGCTGCACAATCTATTTGTGAATTCGTTCAGACCGACCCTGCGAAACAGGAGCGTCAAGGTCGTGGCCATCGTCACGATCCCAAGATCAGACTATTGCCCGCAATTTAGTCGGGATAGTCAAACAAGCCTTCCGCCACCGAACTAAGCTTGGGGCCTGAGGCGACAACTTCGGCTCTAAAGCGCTTTTTATGCGTTCCCGCTGCGCCTTTTTGCCCCACCGATGCGACGGCCGGTGTAAGCAATCGTTTCGTGGTGTACGTCGAAACCGCCCGGCCCTTGACCACCCCGATGACCCGGCACGACGCCACAGTCGACAGAAGCAGGAAAAACCATTCCAGGTTAAGAATTCTGAAGCCAGCCTCGGTGACGTTGTAGGTCACCGCAGTGATAACGTAGGCTACCAGTAGGCCACCGAGTGCTGGATCGCGACGAAAGGCGCTGAGAGTGGTGCGATAACCGTGCCCAAGAATCAGAACTATCAGGCCCAGGCCGAGGAAGCCCAAGTTCAGATATGCCTCAATATACCCGTTGTGCGCCTCGTTGGTCATTTGCATTCCCCCAATCAAGCTGAAAATTCTTCCGACGCGGGGCCCGACCCAGAAGGTTTCGAAGCCGGCGCCGCCCATCGGGTTAGGCACCATCGGAATCAGGATCCCCCAGATTTCTGTGCGCCCCGTGAGATCCGGCTGCCTTCCAAGTGCTTCGGTGATTGCAGCCCTGCCACCGAGGAGCGAGATGAGACCACCACCTAGCAACACGGCCAGAACCAGCGCATGGACGGCTGCGGGATGGCGTCTGATGGACGGCCGGGAGATGACGAGCATCAACCCCGCCCCGAGAACGAAGCAGGCCACGGCTGTGGCACAGTGCGCCACAGACAAGAGATAGACGGCAGTAGCGAGCAGAGTGCACTGAGCCAGCAGGCGCCGGCTGCGATTGCTATGATTCCTGTCGCGGACGAGACTGAGTGTCTGCCATAGGGCTCCCAGCCCCATAAGGAAAGCCAGGTCCCCGAGGACATTCTTGCTGGTTGTGACTCCGACGAACTGCTGATGTCCCCATATGTCAAACCCCTGGCCCAGCGCCGGGTAGTACCTGATCAGAAGGACGGAAGCAGGCAGCAGTACAAATCCTAGTAATGAAAAGATGCGCCTGAAGGCCATAACCGGCTGCGGATCCGTAGCAAAAACCAAGACCATGATCACATCGCCGAGACCCCTGACCCACCGCTTGAAGCCCCACCCGGGAAAATCGGACCAAAGGAGGCTAACGAGGGCGAAAAAAAAGTACAGCACGATCGGCCAGCTGGCTTTGAGCAGACCCCTCACGAGTCTGCCGCGCCGAATGAGAACGATTGCTCCCAATAATATCAACGTAGCGGCAAAAAGCTGGTCAAGCGGGCTGCTCTCGGGGATCTGACCGGCGATTTCCACTGGCGCGCCCATCCCGAGCCACACGGCCAGAGACCGGGAGCCGGCTATCCCGAGCCAAATGAGGGGCAGCCATAGGGCTTTCGAGGGGCGCGCGGAACGGTCGCGATCGAGCCAGAAGAGGGTGGCGACGGCGGCGCCGAAAAGGACGGTTGCTATTTGCGGAGGCACGGGTTAATCGCTGTGACGAGGACGAGCAACAAGTGACAA
>JASHOO010000293.1 GCA_030041035.1 Bryobacteraceae bacterium
CGGCGACTTTCTCATTCATGTCTTTTCCCCGCACGCCCGATCCTATTATGATTTGGAACGCCTCTGGCGCAACGCCAAGAACCTCGACATCCCTGCGGCGTGAAGGTCTTTCTTTACTACATCGGCAAGCCGCGCAGCGCGGAAGCCAATCGCATCGCCGCCGATTTCGTCCAGCGCATCATGCATTACGCTTCCTGCGAGATGCGCGAGGTGCGGCCCGATCGCTTCGATCCCTGGCAGCGGCACCCGTCTGCCCGCAAGGTCCTGCTCGATCCCGCGGGCCGCGAAGTGGATTCCCGCCAGTTTACTTCGCTCATCGAGAAGGCCGAACTGGAGGGCCGCGATCTGCTCTTTCTTGTGGGTGGAGCCGACGGCCTGGCGCCCGCATGGCGCACTCGCGCCGATCTGCTCGTTTCGCTCTCTCGCCTGACGTTGCCGCACGAATTGGCCCGCGCCGTGCTCGCCGAGCAGATCTACCGCGCCTTCGCCACCTTGCGGGGCCATCCGTACCCGCGCTAAGGTAGGTGGGTTCATGTCCTGGTTCAAGCGGGAGAACAATCCCGAGAAGAAGGCTCAGAAACCGGAAAAGGGCCAGCGCAAGGTCAAAACCGAAGGGCTGTGGCTCAAGTGCGAAGGCTGCAAAGAGATCATCTGGAAGAAGGATCTCGAAGACAGCCACAACGTCTGTCCCAAATGTGGCTCGCACTTTCGCATCGATGCCGTTGCGCGCCTGCAATTGCTTCTCGATGGCCCGTACCAGCAGTTTGACACCGACCTCGCTTCCGCCGACCCGCTCGAATTTGTCGACCAGCGCTCCTATCGCGAACGGCTCGCCACCGCCCAGGAAGCCACTTCGCTCGCCGACGCACTCATCTCCGCCGCCGGCACGCTCGAGGGCCGCAAAGTGCAGATCTGCGCCATGGAGCCCAAGTTCATCGGCGGCAGCATGGGCGGCGTGATGGGCGAAAAAATCACCCGCGCCATCGAGCGCTCCATCACCACACGCCAGCCGCTCATCATCATTTCCGCGTCCGGCGGCGCGCGCATGCAGGAGGGCGCCATCAGCCTGATGCAACTGGCGAAGATCTCCTCAGCTCTCATGCACCTCGACGAAGCACGCGTCCCTTATATCAGCGTCCTCACCGACCCCACCACCGGCGGCGTCACCGCCAGCCTCGCCATGCTCGGCGATCTGAACATTGCCGAACCCGGCGCGCTCATCGGTTTCGCCGGTCCGCGCGTCATCGAGCAGACCATCCGCCAGAAGCTCCCCGAAGGATTTCAGCGCAGCGAATTCCTGCTCAAGCACGGCATGCTCGATGCCATCGTGCCCCGCCTGCAACTGAAGAGCTACATTTCCCAAGCCCTCACATTCTTCAGCGGCCCGGTGCAGTAATGACCTACCCGGATTCCGTCCGGTTCCTGTATTCGCTTGGCAACGAAGTCAAAACCGCAAAGTATGACCTCGAGCGCATCACCACGCTGCTGGCCGCCCTGGGCAATCCTGAGCGCCTGCCGCGCATCGTGCACGTGGCCGGGACCAATGGCAAAGGCTCCGTCTGCGCTATGATCGACTCCGGTCTGCGCGCCGCCGGATTACGCACCGGCCTGTTCACTTCGCCGCATCTGGTCGAGCCGACCGAGCGCATTCGCATCAGTGGATGTCCCGTCACCGCAGGCCGGTTCAGCGCTGCCTTCGACCGCGTCCACGCCTGCGCCGAGCAGCTCCTGAATCAGGGCGCTATCGACCTGCACCCCACCTACTTCGAAACCGTCACTGCCATGGCCTTCCTGTTGTTTCAAGAGCGGCAGACCGAAGCCGTCGTTTTCGAAGTCGGTTTGGGTGGCCGGCTGGACGCCACCAACGTCGTCCACCCCGAGCTCTGCGTCATCACCCCGGTCGATTTCGATCACGAAGCCCTGCTGGGCAAGAGTCTCGAAGCGATTGCCGGAGAAAAGGCCGGAATCCTCAAGTCCGGTGCCCCGGCCGTGTTCGCAGCGCAGCGTGCTGAAGCCCGCCAGACACTCGACTGCCGCGCCTCCGGGCTGGACATCGAAGTGATCCACGCCCAGGAGGCATGGCACCTCGATGATGTCGAGCTTTCCGCGCACGGCAGTGCTTTCACTCTGCGCGATGGCGCTGAATTACACATCCAATGCCCTCTTGCCGGTGAGCACCAGGTGTCAAACGCCGTGACCGCTGTCGCCGCGCTCCGTCGACTTGGCATCGCGGGCTCGGCCATCGAACACGGAATCGCCGCCGCGCGCTGGCCGGGCCGCCTCGAACGCGTCTCCGATTCACCCGAGATCATCCTAGATGGCGCGCACAACCCCGCCGGTGCCCGTGCCCTGGCCGCTTACATCCGACGTTTCTACTCCCACCGCCACGTCGTGCTGATTTACGGCGCCATGCGCGACAAAGCCGTAGAGGAAATCGCCGGCATTCTGTTTGCCCACGCCGACGAAATCATCGCCACCGCGCCCTGCCAATCCCGCGCCGTCGATCCCGAAACCATTCGCGCCCTCGGCTCCCACCCCTGCCTGCGCACCGCGCCGGATCTTTCCGCGGCTCTCGATATGGCCCGCGCCGCCGCCGATCCCGATCGCGTCATCTTCGTCACCGGCTCCCTTTTCCTCGTGGGTGAGGCCATCACCCTGCTGAATAGGTAGAATACTCTCAACCGGCAATGTCGCTTGGGCAACTGCGATCCTTCTTACTGACCGACCCCCTGATCGCTGTTGCCACCATCATCTTCGGCACCGCCTCCTTCGTCGTCAGCTTCTTCGATCCCACCGGACGCCTGCCCGACAAACTCGCCGCCTCCTGGGCCCGCTGGCTCTTGCGTGTCGCCCGCGTGCGCCTCACCGTTGAGGGCATCGAAAAGATCGATCCCCATCAGGACTACGTGTTCGTGGCCAATCACCGCAGTTACATGGATATTCCCGTCATCCTGGCCTCCATTCCGGTCCGGTTTCGTTTCTACGCGAAGAAAGGCCTGTTTGCGATTCCCTTCCTCGGCACCCACCTCAAGCGCGCCGGCCACCTCGCGGTAGTTCGCGGCGACGCCCGGGCCTCGGTGAAGAGCATGACTCTCGGCGCCCGTCTGATTCAGGAGCGCAAAATTTCCATGCTCCTGTTTCCCGAAGGCGGCCGCACCCTTGCCGGTAAGCGCGAGTTTAAAGAGGGTGCTGCCTACATCGCCATAAAAGCCGGCGTCCCCGTCGTCCCTCTGGGTTTAATCGGAACTCGCCATATTCTGCCCATCGGCTCCGGTTACGTGCGCGGCGGCCCTGTCACTCTGAAGATCGGCGATCCGATTCCCACCGCCGGCATGAAACTCCCCGACCGCGCCCACCTCACCGAAACGCTCTCGCGCCAGGTCGCCGAACTCGCCGGCGAAGCGCCGGACCCGGTCGAGACTCCGCGCCACGCCTGATCTTCACAGAATCGATCGCACCACGCCGCCATCCACCCGCAACGCCGCGCCATTGGTCGCCGAGGAAAGCGGGCTGGCAATGAACACCACCAGCGCCGCCACCTCGTCAACGCGGGCGAACCGCTGAAGCAGTGAACTGGGCCGGACGTTTTCAAAGAATTCCTTTTCGATGACGGCCGGGGTGACGCCGCGCGACCGCGCCATGTCAGCCAGAAATTTCTCCGCGCCTTCCGATCGCGTCGGACCCGCAAGCACGGAATTCACGGTTACATCTGTTCCCGCCGTCGTCTCCGCCAGGCCCCGCGCCAGCGCCACTTGCATCGTCTTGGTCACGCCGTAGTGGATCATTTCGGGCGGTATATTGACCGCCGATTCGCTCGAGATGAAGATCACTCGTCCCCATCCTGCGGCCTTCATCTTCGGCAGCCATCCTCGCGACAGCCGCACTCCGCTCATGAAGTTGGTTTCGATGATGGCGTTCCAGTCCCCGTCCGTGATCGCTTCGAACGGCTTCGGCTCGAACCCGCCGAGATTGTTCACCAGAATGTCCACGCGCTCGAATCGCCGTAGCGCTTGGTCGGCCGCCGCCGCTTGGGAAAGGTCCGCTGCGAACGGCGAAACCCGAGCCAAAGGATAGAGCTTCCGAATCTCGTCCATCGCTTGCGCCACCCTGGCTTCCGTGCGTCCGTTCACCACGACCTCTGCACCTTCTGCGGCCAGCGCCTTCGCGATTGCCAGCCCGATTCCCGCCGTCGATCCGCTGACGAATGCCAACTTGTCTCGTAATTGGAGATCCATGCGTTCTAGATGCCCGCTCCGCCTTCGTCGGTGCAGCACACTGTGCTAATATCCCTGAAGTTTTGTCGCAGACCGAATCGAGCCGGCCCGATGCCCGAACTCCCTGACGTCGCCGTCTACATCGAAGCGCTCGAATCGCGCATTCTCGGCCAGACCCTCGAGCGCATCCGCCTCGCCAGCCCCTTCCTGCTCCGCACCGTCGATCCGCCGCTCGCTTCCACCCACGGCAGGAAGGTTCTCGCCCTCCGCCGCGTCGGCAAGCGCATCGCTATCGGTCTCGAAGAGGACCTCTGGCTCGTTCTGCACCTCATGATTGCGGGCCGCCTGCATTGGCGCGAGCGCGGTGCCAAACTCGCGCGCAAGAACGCACCCGCGGCTTTCGACTTCACCAACGGCACTCTCGTGCTCACCGAAGCCGGCTCGCAAAAGCGCGCCTCCCTTCACCTCGTGCGCGGCGCCGAAGGTCTTCGTACGCTCGACGCCGGAGGTATCGAGGTCCTCGGCTCCGGCCTCGCCGCTTTCTCCGCTGCCCTCACCGCCGCCAACCACACCCTCAAGCGCGCCCTCACCGATCCGCGCCTGTTCAGCGGCATCGGCAACGCATACTCGGATGAGATCCTGCATCGCGCCCGCCTCTCCCCTGTCACCCTCACCCGGAAGCTTAATCCCGAGCAAATCCACAGCCTCTACGATGCCGTGCAAGCCGTCCTCACCGAATGGACCGGGCGCCTGCGCACCGAAGCCCGCGGCCAATTCCCCGAAAAGGTCACCGCGTTTCGCGAAGGCATGGCCGTGCACGGCCGCTACGGCCAACCGTGCCCCGTCTGCGGCGCCAAGGTCCAGCGCATCCGCTACGCCTCCAACGAAACCAACTACTGTGCCCGCTGCCAAACCGGCGGCAAGCTCCTCGCCGACCGTGCCCTCTCACGACTTTTGCGCGAGGATTGGCCGCGCACTCTCGAAGAGCTCGAGGACTTGCCCCGTCGCCGAGCGCAACAGTAACATCAAGTGAGACGCTCCAATCCGCCGTGGTAGCATTCTCCGATGGCCGATCGCACCGTCTTCCGCGTCCTTGAAGAATCCGCCGAAACCTTCGGATCCGCGCCCGCCCTGCATCAGCCCTATTTGGAAAACGGCAAGCGTAAGCTGCGCACCCTGAACTGGACCGAGTACCGCACCGCCGTCGAAGAAATCGCCGCCGGCCTGCGCTCGCTCGGCATTCGCAAGGGCGATATCGTTGCGCTCGATTCCGAAACGCGACTGGAATTTTATCTGGCCGATCTCGGCATCATGGCCAACGGTTCGGTTGCGGCAGCTCTATACCCCAACTATCCCGTCAAGGAGCTGATCCGCACATTGCAGGCCTGCGACACTAAGGCACTCTTCGCCGAAGATCCCAAAACGCTCGACCAGTTCAAGGACGCGCCCATCGAAAAGCGTTTTCTCCTCACCGGGGAAGCGCCCGGCGCCGTCACACTCGATCAGTTGCGCGAATTGGGCCGCACCGCCATCGCCCGCGATCCCGCTCTGCTCTCCACCCTCCGCGCCGAAGTGCAGCCCTCCGATGACGCCGTGCTCTATCTCACCTCCGGCGCAACCGGCGAGCCCAAAATGGTTATGGTCTCCCATCGCGCCCTCGTGGCCAATATCGACATGGGCCCCGTAGCGCTGCCGCTGAATCCCGAGGACCGCACCGTCGCCTTCCTTCCCTCCGCTCACATCGCCCAGCGCGTGGTCGTCGAGCTGCTCCCCATGCGCCTCGGCATGCCGGTCACGTTCACCGAGAGTTTGATGAAACTCCCGCAGGAAATCAAAACCGTCCGGCCCACCATCTTCCTCGCTCCGCCGCGCCTGTGGGAGCGTGTCTACTCCACCATCTGTACGGAGCTCAAGAAGAAACCTGCCCCCATCCAGAAGCTGTTCTACACCGGCCTCGCCCTCGGTCTCGCCGCTGCCCGCCACCGCCGCAAAGGTGAGCCTGTTCCCATCCGAATTCGCGTCCCGCTCGCGATGGTCGATCGCCTGGTCTTCGCTCAGGTGCGCGCGCGTTTCGGTGGAAAAATGAAGATCCCTGCGTCCGGCGCAGCCCCACTGGGCAATGACCTCGCCGAATTCTATGAGGCCGTCGGCATGCCGCTCGTCGAAGGATACGGTCTCACCGAGGGCGGCGTCGTGGCCTTCAATCCTCTCGACGATCCCAAGCCCGGCAGCATCGGCAAGGCTCTCCCCGGAGTCGAAGTCCGCATCGCCGAGGATGGCGAGTTGCTGGTCCGCAGCCCCAGCTTGTTTTCCCGTTATTACAAGGATCCCGAAGCTACCGCCGAAGTCCTCCGCGACGGCTGGTTATACACCGGCGATATCGCCTCCATCGATGCGGAAGGCTATCTGTTCATCACCGGCCGCAAGAAGGAGATCATCGTCACCTCTACCGGCAAGAAAATCTATCCCTCCCGCGTCGAGAACCTGTTCAAATTCGAACCCCTCATCAGCCAGGTGATCCTCATCGGCGACCGCCTGCCTTATCTGACCGCGCTGTTCACCATTAACACCGGAGTGGCCGAACTGCTCAATGGCATGAAGGAGTATCACGGCCGCCCCGCCGCCGCGGTCTCGGAAGCGCCTCCCGTCCGCGCCGAACTCGCCCGCATCGTCCAGCGCGTCAACAAGCAGCTCGCCCCCTTCGAGCAGGTCCGCAAATTCCGCGTCATCGCCCGCGAGTTCTCGATCGAGGAAGGCGAGCTCACGGCCACCATGAAGGTCCGCCGCATGCGCGTGCTCGAAAACTTCCGCGACCACATCGAAGAGTTATATGCGGGCAAGGAAGAGTCGCACTAAAAGGAACCGACACAAATAGAATGGCTGTAACATGCTCCTAACTTCGATCACGCTGCGCAATTTGCTTTCGTTTAAAGACGCTACGCTTGACCTACAGCCTCTTAATGTGCTGATCGGTCCAAACGGATCGGGGAAATCCAATTTCATTGAGGCGATCGGACTGCTGCATGCCGCACCGACCGATATCGGCCGCGCGATAACCGCTGGGGGTGGAGTCCATGAGTGGATTTGGCGGGGTATCAGTCGGGCTGAGGAGTCATTGCCTCCACCAGTTCCGGTGTCGCGAACCGCGACGATCGCGTGCGGCGTTAGAATGCAATCCTCCCCGCTGAGCTATATGCTTCAGTTCGCGGAACAGTCACAAGGCTTCGTGATCCAAGCCGAAAGCTTATCGGCCAACATGTTGAGTTCTCCGGACAAACCGGCTGTTTACTTCTTCGAAAGAAAGGCGGAGAACGTTACGTTTCCGGGGCAGTCTAGCCGAGGAACTGTTTCAGGTGAAGAGTCCATTTTTCGGAACTACCGTAACCCCGCTGATCCCACACCGATTACTGATTTGGGACGAAACTTCGAGAGCTTGCGAATTTACCGAGAGTTCCGCACCGGCCCCAATTCCCAAACACGCTGGGGTCTGGCCCCTGGCGGGTTGGTGAGAAATGCCTTGGAGGATGGCGGGGAGAATCTCGCCCTGGTCCTGCAGGAGATGCACTTTGATGGAAGCTTGCGTCGGCTCATCGAGTACCTGAGCGAGTTTTGCGAGCGCTACCACGACGTGAGGCTGCGTTCGGACGGAAATGTGCTGCGAGCCTATGTGGTCGAAGAAGGCCTTGCTCAGCCGATACCAGCTATTAGGCTGTCAGACGGCACGCTCAAGTTTCTTTGCCTACTCACCATTCTTCTAAGACCTACTGCCCCGTTGATTTGCATCGATGAACCGGAATTGGGCCTCCATCCGGACGCCGTGCGCCTAGTCGCCCGAGCGATGGTCGAAGCTTCCGAGAGAACCCAGCTGGTAGTCACGACTCACTCTGAAGCTCTTGTGGACGAGTTATCTGACCAACCCGAAGCCGTGGTCGTCTGCGAGTACGATACTGGCTCTGGAACCCGATTCGAGCGCCTTAGCAAGGAACGCCTCGAAGGTTGGCTCGATCGTTATTCTCTGGGTGAAATCTGGCGCAAGGGCGAAATCGGGGGCAATCGCTGGTGAGCCAGATCCGGGTCTACTTCGAGGGAAATACGGGTCTCAAAAGACCATTGCAGATTTTTCTGGAAAAGGCCGATCCGCGACTGAAGGCCAGGATCAAACCTATCCCCGGTCGTGGCCGCGACGACGCCGTCTACGACTTCTTGTTGAGCGTGTCTCGAGATCCAAACCTAAATCACGTACTGCTTATCGACAGTGAACGTCCAGACGACGGATATCTGTTTGACAAGTTAACTCAGGAGGGAAGCTGGCGGCCTCGTAAACCGGTTCCGACGGAGCGCCAAGTGGGCTGGATGGTGCAGATCATGGAAGCTTGGTTCCTGGCTGATCAAGAGGCGCTGCACGCCTACTACGGCTCGGATCTTCAGGCGAACGCGTTGCCCCCTAACCCACGCGTTGAAGCGATACCGAAGGCGGACGTTCTGAGAAGGCTAAAAGCCGCCACCGTGCGGTCGACTAAGGGCGGCTATCACAAAGGCGCCCATGCAGCGAGAATCTTAGAGAGGCTCGACCCGAGTCGAGTTCGTAAGGGCGCCAATCATTGCGACCGGCTCATAGCGTTGCTTGTCCAAATGACGGGCGAGTAGTTTTACCCCTTCGCCTTCTCGATCTCCTCCACCAGCGCCGGCACCACCTGGAACAAATCCCCCACAATCCCGTAATCCGCCACCTCGAAAATCGGAGCCTCCGCGTCCTTATTGATCGCCACGATGGTCTTCGATCCCTTCATCCCCACCAGATGCTGGATCGCGCCCGAAATCCCCACCGCCAGGTACAGCTTCGGCGAAACCGTTTGCCCGGAGCTGCCTACCTGCCGCTCCATCGGCAGCCAGCCGTTGTCGCAAATCGGCCGCGACGCCGCCAGCTCCGCGCC
>JASHOO010000294.1 GCA_030041035.1 Bryobacteraceae bacterium
GGCTAGTGTAGGTGAATCCATATGGAGCGTTATCGCTGATCAGTCCCAGCGTTTCGCCTTGTATGGAGGAATAAAACACTCCATATCCGGCACGGAGGCTGGTGTTCCCCGGAACTCCCAGTAACCTGCCGAGCAGCGACTCTGCGCGTACCTTCGGAGAGTAAGCCAATCCGATGCGCGGCGCAAAATCAAGGTTCCCGGCGGGCGCGAGCGTGCGGGAAATTCCCGGGTCGCCCGGGTAGACGATGCCAGTCGGAGCCGTAGGGAATATGACGGACTGCTCGCCTGGCACAAAAGTGATGTTATTGTTGTATTTTTCGTACCAGGGCTCGTTGCGGTCCCACCGGAGGCCGTAGTTGAACGTGAGGCTGCTGGTCAAGCGCCAACTATCCTGGGCGAAGAGACCGGCGTATTTATTGCGTCCATAGAACGGTCTCAGGTCGTTCTGCGTATACTGGCTCGCGATGCCCAGTAGAAAATCCGCGAAGTCCAGACCGGTTTCGGTTCCATAGAAATTGAAACTGCCGTTTAAGTCGGCATAGGGATAGGTGTTGATCTGGTCGTAGTCCAACTGTGCGCCGGTGGTGATCGTATGCGTTCCCAGCACTTTCGAATAGTTATCGGTGACTTCAAAGCCGTTGTTGATTTGATAGAAGCGATCGGGATCGGAACCGATGGTGAAGTTGTTAAAAATTACGTTCTCGACGCCCTGATTTTGCGGCGCCAGCGGAACAATGCCTGGCGTTCCCGTTCCTGTGATGAATCCCTGCGATGCGAGCGTGACCCCAAGGCCGCCGAGCGGCTTACCGAGATCATTCGCGTCGCGGGTGTAGCTGACGTAAAGTTCGTTGACGTTCGCTCCGAATGTTTTGGTGACTCCCAAGACTGCAAGTTGCGCTCGACCAGTATTCAGCCCGTTGAAGCCGGGAATATTGGCGCCTCCCTGGGCGGTTGGATATGGGTTGTTCTGGCTGTAATTATCCAGGGAATAATAGCCGAAGATCGCGGCCCATGGTGCGTTAGCGTCGAGCCGCTCGCCGATCTTTTCGTCGTGAAGGATTTCGTTGTAAGCCGAGGTCGAGAAAACATTCCCGGGAAGATTCGGCTCCGGAATATATTTCAGCAGGCTGATTGCCGGGGTGGACCATGCGCGCTGCGGAATCACCGCGTTGGGGAAAACGCAATCTACCGTCGAGGTGCAGTTCGGCGTATAGTAAGGCTCGCCGGTTGTGACGCCGTAGCCGAGCTTTTGCGACAGCCGATTCGCCCAGTAAGGTCCGCTGACCGTTCCCGTGAGTAAACTCGCCTGATCGGCGAGATCACCGTTCCGGTCCTGCAAGGAGGGAACTGATATCAAACCCGTATCCGAACCCTGAATTTGCCGGGTGCCTTGATAATCGGAGAAGAAAAAGATCTTTTTCGGCACGACGGGCCCACCGACCGTTGCCCCGTATTGGTTCTGGATAAATGTACCGCGGCTCGGGGAAAAAAAATTGCGCGAGTCGAGATCGGTGTTGCGCAGAAATTCAAAAATGTCTCCGTGAAACTGGTTTGTTCCGGACTTGGTAACGACGTTGATCAGACCGCCGGTATATTTCCCGTACTCCGCGTCGAAATTCGTGGACAAAATACGGAATTCGGCGATGGCATCGAGATTGGGAACGATCGCGGCAGCCATACTGCCTGTTTCTTCCGAATCGGCACCATTCACGGTAAATCCGTTGGCGGACTCGCGCTGTCCATTGATGGAAAGCGTGCCGGGGTTCAAATCGCCCGACGGCGAGAATACACTTTGTCCCAGACCCTGGACGGTGAGGGGGATGATCGTCGTTACAGGCATGACGCCCGGTTGCAGAGCCAGCAGATCAGTGTAGCTGCGCCCATTAAGCGGCATATCCGCCAGCACGCTGGCTTTTGTGACGTCGCCCAACTGAGTGCTTGCGGTTTCTATCTCCACCGCCGGTTCATATACTGTGATGGCGTCAGACCGCTGGCCCAATACAAGCACCGCATCGACCAGAACAGCAGAGCTGACGTCCAGTGTGATGTTCACGCGCCGATAAGGGCGGAAACCAGTAGCGGCGATATCGACATCGTAAACGCCGACGGGCAAGCTGGGAAACGAATAAGCTCCGCTGGAGTTGGTGAGGAGCACCTGCCGAATGCCGGTTCCCACGCTTGTTGCGGTCACGACTGCATGCAGAATCACGGCTCCAGTAGCGTCCTTGACGGTTCCCGAAATGCTTCCTCCTGCGGGCGCAGCCTCAAGACCGGCCGACAGTCCGCCCAGCATCAAAACACACAGTAAGCTCCGGCTCAACACGAAAATATGCGCGTCCAGTCCAGGCGGCGATGGGGGCTCACTCGGAAGCTGGTCAGGCTGGCTACTTGTTGTCACGCTCTCGGATGCTACAAGGCCGATGAGGGATCGAAGGTAGAATACCCCAGCGTCGGTAAGCAACCCATCAAGATTTTAACCCAGGTTCGACCGGGCGACTCTAACGGAACGTCAGTTAGACCGGGCACGCCGGGCGCGATCACGGTTGGCATAGCAAGGGGACGGCAGTTGGCTAGATATATGGGATATGCTCGGTGCAGCTTCCATATGATCAGAATTAGCTTTCTATATCCGAACTCCAAAGATGCACGGTTCGATCTTGATTACTACGTTGAGAAGCATATGCCATGGTCCATCGATCTCCTCAGCGTTCATCCGGGTTTCAGAGGTGTCTCGGTAGAGCGGGGTATTAGCGCCGGCCCGGGTGCGGATGCGCCATTCGTGGCCATATGCAATTTTCTTTTTGAGAAGCTCGACGACTTCATGGAAGCCGTTGCGCCGCATCTGACGGCGCTTCGTGCCGACATGAGGAATTACACCGATATAGAGCCGACCTTTCAGGTCAGTGAAGTACTTATGGATCGGTGATCGAGACTGGTTTCCAAGCGTCGGTTGCCGCCCTCCCACCCTTCTAGTATGCTTTTCTCTGATCTTGTCCCCCCTTCTGATTCTGGTCGGCGGATTTCTCGGTGCCGGAAAAACCACGCTTCTACTGGCCGCCGGTTCGCGTCTGCGTGCGGCGGGTAAGCGGGTTGGTATTATTGTCAACGACCAGGGCGGCGAGCTGGTGGACGCTCAGCTGGCCGAATCCGCCGGCTTCCCCACCCGCGAGGTTGCCGGCGGCTGCTTCTGCTGCCGCTTCTCAGAGTTTGTGAGAGCGGCCGCGAGCTTCACCTCCGTCCAGACGCCCGAGTTCATTTTCGCCGAGCCCGTAGGGAGCTGCGTGGACCTTGCGGCGACCATATTCCAGCCCCTGCGGCGCTTCTACGGCGGCGTCTACCGTTTCGCTCCTTATACCGTGCTGGTCGATCCCTCGCGTGCGGTCGAACTGCTGAGTTCCGATGCCGATCCGTTGACAGCTTACTTGTTTCGAAAGCAGATCGCCGAGGCCGATTTGGTTCGCTTCAGCAAGGCCGACCGGTATCGGGATTTTCCGCCGATTCCAGGCGTCGATGCTCAGCCGCTGAGCGCGCAAACCGGAGCAGGTTTGGCCGAGTGGCTAGATGAAGTGCTCTCGTGGGACGGTGTGCCGGGCACGCACCTGCTCGATATCGACTACGCCCGCTATGCTGAGGCCGAAGCATCGCTGGGATGGCTGAACCGGCGCGGCCTATTCCGGCCCTGCGCGCCTCTTACACCTGCGGCCATCGTTGGACCCCTGGTCATCGAACTCGACCGCCGAATAACCGAAGCCCAAATAGCAATCGCGCACTTGAAGGTTTTCGCCCAATCAGCAAATGGCCATGTAAGAACCAGTATCTGCCGAAACGGCGAGCGGCCGGCCGTGGCTGGAACACTCGATGCTCCGCCCGCAACACGCTGCACCGTTACGATTAATTTGCGCGCCACCGGTGATCCTGAAATGCTGAGTGCGCTGGTCGATCGGGCCATCCTCAGTTTGCCCGGTCACTTTCGCGTCGATCATGCCGAATCCTTCCGCCCTTCCCCGCCCGTTCCCGAGCACCGGTTTCAGGAAATCGCATGAAAATCACCCGGCGCAGTTTGCTTACGGGTTCGGCAGCCGCGAGCCTTGCGCGAGGCCAGAACGCCTCAAGACCTTCATCGCCGCGGTCCGCACCTGGCCGCCGCTTCACGAAAGACTCGCTGCGTGAGATTGCATTTCCTCTCGGTGGGATCGGTACCGGAACGGTATCGCTCGGCGGCTGCGGCAACTTTCGCGATTGGGAAGTTTTCAACCGCCCCAACAAGGGCGGAGTTCTACCGTTCACCTTTGTCGCGATGCACCTTACCGGCGGCGGTTTGGCGAAGCCGATCGTCCGCGTACTTGAGCGCGTGCCGCACCCGCCTTACACCGGTTCGAGCGGTGTTCCACGCGAGACCGGCCTCGGGTTGCCGCGCTTTCGCGAAGCCATATTCACCGGATCCTATCCGTTTGCGAACCTAGAGTTTATTGACCGGAAGCTGCCGGTCGAAGTTTCGCTGGAGGCGTTCAATCCCATGATCCCGCTGGAGACGGCGGATTCCAGCCTGCCGGTTGCCATCCTGACCTACCGCGTCCTGAACCGCGCCGCATCAGCCGTAAACGCTGCGATCGCGTTTTCGATCCTCAACCCCATCGGCTACGACGGCTTCACACGCCTGGATGATCGACACGCACCCTTTTTCGGCTCGAACCGCAACGAATTCCGCGTGGACGCCGACGTTCCCGGCCTGTTTCTCTCCTCCGCGAAATACCCGGTCACCTCGCCGCGATATGGCTCAATAGCTCTCGTTATGGAACCGGGCGATCTTTCTTACCGGCTGGCATGGGAGCACGGCGAATGGTTCGACGAATTTCAGAAATGGTGGGATGAGTTCTTGGCACGCGGCCGCTTTCCCGACAATGCAGGGAGTGCTTCAGAAGATCAGACCTCCGACTATGCTTCGCTCGCTACCCATTTTCAACTGAAGCCCGGCGCATCTAAACAAGTTACTTTTGTCCTCTCCTGGCACTTTCCGAATACCGAGATTTACTGGAAGAGCGAAGGAGAAGACTTCGGCGAGGGAAGAGAGTCTGATATTGCCGCGCCGCTCCGCAATGGTTACGGCACGCGCTGGCGCTCCGCGTGGGAGCCTGCCGCGTATACACATCGCAATATCGACTCGTTGTTCGCGCGTTCCAGGAAATACCGCGACAGCCTTTACAACTCCACCTTGCCCGCCCCCCTGATTGATGCGGTTTCCAGTCAGTCGTCTATTCTGCGCACCAACACCGTTATGGTCATGGAGAATCAGCTCACGCTGGCATTCGAGGGCTGCAACGACCACGGCGGCTGCTGTCCTATGAACTGCACGCACGTCTACAATTACGAGCAGGCACTGGCGCACCTCTATCCGGAGTTGGAGCGCAGCATGCGAGAGACCGACTTCCTCCTCAACTTGCGCCCGGATGGCAGCATGAGCTTCCGTACCCCGGTACCGCTGCACGCTCAGACCGGTGGCCGTATGATGCCCGCAGCCGATGGCCAGATGGGTTGCGTCATGAAGGTTTATCGCGAGTGGCTGCGTGGCGCGTCCGATGACTGGCTGAGGAAGCTTTGGCCAAATGTGAAGCGCGCCATCGAATATGCCTGGGTCCAGTGGGACGCCAACCGGGACGGAGTCATGGAAGGAGAGCAGCACAACACCTACGACATTGAGTTCTACGGTCCAAATTCCATGATGGGCACGCTCTATTTGGGCGCGCTAGCTTCTGGCGCGCGCATGGCGGCCTATCTCGGTGACCATGCGGCGGCTGAGACGTACCGCCACCTGTTCGACCAGGGACGTGCGCGTCTCGATCGGGAACTATGGAACGGCGAGTATTACGTTCAGCACGTGGATGAGTCGCGACCTGCGGCGGCTCGCTACCAATATGGGGAAGGTTGTCTCTCCGATCAATTGCTCGGCCAGTGGTTCGCCGAAGTCGTCGGACTGGGCAATCTGTTGGTCCCGGCTCACGTGCGAAGCGCCCTCGCTTCCATTTTCCGCTACAACTTCAATACGGACTTCTCCAGTTTTGCAAACGCGCAGCGCATCTACGCGCTCGATGACGAGAAGGGCCTGCTCCTGTGCAGTTGGCCGAAAGGCAAGCGGCCCGCTTTGCCCTTCGTCTATTCCGACGAGGTTTGGACTGGGATCGAGTACCAGGTGGCAGCGCACTTGATTTACGAGGGCATGGTGCAGGAGGGTTTGGCGATTGTTGAAGCCGCCCGCGCACGCTACGACGGCCGGAGGCGCAATCCATGGAACGACTTCGAGTGCGGCCACCACTACGCACGCGCTATGTCGAGTTGGAGTCTGCTTACGGCCATCACCGGATTTCATTACTCGGCGCCCGACAAGGAAATCCGCTTTCGGCCGCGGGTTTCCGGCGCAGAGTTCCGCTGTTTCTATTCGACGGGAACTGCGTGGGGCAGCTATATGCAACAACTTGCTGAAACGAAGCTGGATGCTGAGATTAACGTCGAAGGTGGAACCCTGAAGGTGGCCGTGATCCGCCTGCCCTTCTCTAAAGGCACTGCAAAGCTCACGGCAACCGCTCCCGCCACCGTCGACGTCATCGCAGGCGAAGCTGTAGTTCAATTTGCATCCCCCGTAACACTCGCAGCTGGCAGGAAACTCAGGCTGACGCTCTCATGACATGTCCTAAGGGCAGGTAATTCGGAGCGCCGTGTACAGCCTTACGCGGTCGGTTTGACAGAAGATGGAGCCGGCCTAGACCAGATCCAACGCCACCACTTCGTGCAGTCCGATCGATGGCACCCGCACCTCCACCACGCCCGGGCTCTCCGAATAAACGGGCTGAGTTTCAGCCACCAGCAGCCTCACGCCCCCAAGTTTCCGCCCTGCCGGCATTCTTACCCGCACCTTCTGATCTCCAATCGGAATCACATCGTGCACTGGCCCCTTCATCATCATCGGATTTGACAAGTTCACCAGATGCACTGTCAATGACTGCTTCTGTTCCCACATCGTGACCTCGACCAGTCCCGGCCCTTGCACTCGCACCACCGGTTCTTCATTCGTCGCCCACTCGACCGCATTCCGTAACAGTTTCCCGTGATCCGGACTGAGCACTTCCCAATAGGTCCGATCGATGTCCCACGGAAAAAACACCACGCGGCCCTGCCTGAATTGCCGCACACTCACTCCAGGTATGTCTGTGTGGGTCACCCGTGGAAAAACCTTCTCCATCGGAAGATCCGGATACGCCGGAATCAGAGTCAGTGGCGTGTAAGCCCCCTTTTCGCGCGGCTCCGCCGGCACGCGATGCACCCCGTTGATGATGCGTCCTGCGTCCTCCAGCCCCGTAAGTAACGGATGATACGCGCCCGTCCTCGCGTCCTTCTCAATCTTCAGGTAGGAATTCTTCATCGGACCTTCCGCCACACCTGCTGCCGAAAGCCCGAACAGATCGCTAAGCCCGAAGTCTCGCCGCCGTACTCCCCATTCGTCGTATAGCGAAGTTTCATATGTCGCCACCAGACTCCCGCCGCGATTTACGAATGCCTGCAGTTGCTCGCACTGCACATCCGATAACGCCGCAATATTCGGCAGAATCAGTGTCCGAAATTGATCGGCATGATCCGTATCCAGGAGCCGGTCATGCACCATCTCGAACGGAATGCGCGCTTCGACGAGCGCCTGGTAAAACCCAAGCGTGTAATCCTCCACTTTCGGCCGAGCCTGCTCTCCGCCATAAAACGTCGCCGTCTGCTGCGAATAAACCATCGCCACGCGTGCCAGCGGCCGCTCGTTGCGCAGATATCGCTCATTGCGGTAATGCCAGCCGTAAAGGTCTTCTACCGGCTTCAGCCACCTGCCGTCATAGAGCGTCCCCGAGAACTTAGTGAACCACGGTCGCATCCCGTTCGCGATCCCGTCCATGGCCCACAGCCGGATCTCATCCGCGCTCTGCACCGAATCCTTCCAGCGGTTGTGATCCTCCACTCCTACGCTGAAAATTCCCGCGATGGCCTTCCTCCCGAGCGTTGCGCGATATTCTTTCGCGTTCTTGCCATTCATCCAGGGCGGCGCCAACCCACTCCGCGCCTGCCGGTCCGCGAACAGAGTTGGCGCCAGTTCTCCAATGGTTTTCATATCGAGCGAGCTGAGGGCGCCGCCGCCCGCATTCGCCAGGAACGCCGCATTTGGATTCACGTTTCGAATCGTCGCGTCCCATAGGCGCCATAGGTCGAACAGACGAGCCTGCTCCCACAGAATGTACGCCCGCCGCGCCGGGTCCTGCGGATTCGGTGTCCGCGGCAAGTCGAATCCCGTCGCGCGCTGGAAATTTGCCTGACAGTGCTCGCAGTAACACATACCCGAGCCTTCCCAACGATTGCTGAAAATCCCATCCACCCGGTAACGCTCCACGATCTCCCGTGTCACCGCGGTCATGAAGTCGAAATTGTACGGGCCGAGCGCGCACGTCACCCACATCTCGGGTGACGCCCAGTGGCGCCGCTTGTTCCCTGCGGCGTCCACCGCAATCCAATCCGGATGCGCCTCGTATACGTCCTGATACGTCGCGTGTGGATCCGTCCGTGCAATGACATTCATCCCCAGCTTGCGGCACCCCGCCAGCAGTTCGCCGAAGGGGTCAGAGGTGCCGAGCCACCGGCTGCGATGATGCAGCGGAATCTCGGTCGGATAGTACGCCACGCACCCGCCCGCGCTCAAACACGCCGCATCCGAATGCGTGCGCCGGAAATAGTCCAACCAGAAATTTGGATCGTACGAGCCCGGATCATTTTCCGCGAGCGTGAGCTGCGCCCACCGCATCGGCCGGTCAAACCATGGCCGTGTACTGAGTTGCGCTAGCCAAGGCGCCGCCATCGGCATCTGAAGGAATGCGCGCCGGTTCATTGGCCTTTATCTTAGCTTGATCAGAGAATCTCGGGAGGCTGCAGCCGCTTGCTCTTTGTCGTAATTGGCGGCGCTAGGCGGCCAAGTGCATAGATCCGATCCTATGCCACCATTTTGTGCGGGTCGATGACGAACTTTTTCGCTGCGCCTTTATCGAAATCCTGATAGCCTTTTGGCGCTTCGTCGAGCGAGATCATCGTCACGTTGACCGCCTTCGCTGGATGGAATTTGTCGTACAGAATAGCGTGCATCAGCTGACGGTGGTAACGCATCACGGGGCACTGCCCAGTTGTCAAAACGTGAGATTTGGCCCATCCAAGTCCGATGCGAATGCTTAGATTACCGGTCTTGGCAGCTTGATCGACTCCTCCCGGATCATCGGTAACGTAGAGTCCCGGGATGCCCAGCCGGCCGCCCGCTTGGGTAATGGTCATCAGCGAGTTGAGCACCGTAGCAGGCTGTTCAACTGCCGCGTCTTTGCCGTGCCCTCGGGCTTCAAACCCTACACAATCGACCGCGCATTCGACTTCCGGAATGCCCACGATCTGCTCGATCTGCTCCGCCAGGGTACCGCTCTTGCGCAGGTCGATCGTCTCGCAGCCGAAGCTTTTTGCCTGCGCCAGCCGTTCCGGAATCATGTCGCCCACGATGACGCAGGCCGCGCCCAGCAGTTGGCAGCTTACTGCGCAAGCCAGACCCACGGGACCAGCGCCCGCAACATAAACGATCGAACCCGGCCCAACCCCTGCCGTGACCGCGCCGTGATAGCCCGTAGGAACGATATCGGAAAGCAGCGTGAGATCCTTGATCTTCGCCATTGCGCGAGATTTGTCCGGCAGGCGTAACAAATTGAAATCGGCATACGGCACCATCACGTATTCCGCCTGGCCACCGACCCATCCGCCCATGTCAACGTATCCATATGCGGCTCCCGGCCGAGATGGATTTACATGCAAGCAGACCCCAGTTTTGCCCTCCTTACAATTGCGGCACCGCCCGCAGGCGATGTTGAAGGGTACCGACACCAGATCGCCGACCTTGACAAACTCCACGTCGCTTCCGGCCTCGATCACTTCACCCGTGATCTCGTGACCGAGAATCAACCCCTTGGGTGCGGTGGTGCGGCCGCGCACCATGTGCTGATCGCTACCGCAGATATTCGTACAAACAATCTTCAGAATGACGCCGTGCTCGCATCTCCGTGAACCGAGTGCCAGTTTAGGATAGTCGATCGTCTGGACCTCGACCTTGCCGGGCCCCATATACGCAACGCCGCGATTGGTTGCCATGGAACTATGCTCCTTTGCGACAGTCATGTCATCAAAAATCCGGCGGCTCGTCAAGCCAGGGGCCGTGCGATTTCATGCAATGTTGACTCACCCCGGATTTCGTGATTTGATGCGACGGAGGCAAACAACGCATGATCAACCTAGAAGCAGCACGCAAAGTGATTGCAGCGGCGGAAAAGAAAGCCGCAGAAATCGGCCAGCCGATGAACATCGCCGTGGTGGACGCCGGCGGCAATCTGGTGGCGCACGTTCGCATGGATGGCGCTTGGATCGGCAGCATTGATATTTCCATCAACAAGGCATTCACGTCGCGCGCTTTTGATATCGCGACCAAGGATCTGGCACAGCATTCCCAATCCGGCGGTCAGTTCTTTGGAATTCACGCATCCAATCATGGCCGCATCATGATCTTTGCGGGCGGCATTCCCCTTAAAGAGGGCGGTAAGGTTGTGGGCGCGATCGGCGTCAGCGGTGGGTCAGGCGCCCAGGACCACGAGGTCGCCGAAGCGGGAGCCGCGGCTATTCACTAAGCTGAACTTAGAGCACCGACCACCAACGGTTTTCGTCCACATTCGGCGCTCACGGTGGCGGAACAGAGATCCGGCGCGAGCGAGTTCTCGCCTCCACGCAGCAGCATGAAAATCCGGCATTGTCGCCTGATGGCTCGACAATTGCGTTTGAAAGTAATCGCAGCGGGTTGCCGGAAATCTGGCTGGCATCGGCCGATGGATCGAATGCCCGGCGCCACTGACGGCCGGTTCGAAGGGCCGTGCCATTTCGGCACTTTTCCGATTCTCGGGGTTCCCTGAATCGAATCGGGCATCTCAGCGGCGCGCCGTCCAGCTTCCATGCTCTCCCTCAGATGCCGTACATCTGCTTGGAGAGCACGTATCTTTTCTGGCTCGGAGACCGTAGTTAGCGATGAAAGGACATTTCACCATGACGAACGGAATGAACGTAGCCAAAAAAAAAGTTTTGATCACTGGCACCAACCGCGGCATTGGCCGGGCGCTGGTCAACGAAGCTCTGAAGCGGGGGGCAAAGCACGTTTATGCCGCTGCTCGCGGGTCGCAGCAGATTACCGATGAGCGTGTGACCCCTTTGATAATCGACGTAACCAACGCTTCGCAGATCCAGCGAGCCGTCGATAAAGTCGACGCCTTGGATCTCCTCATCAACAACGCCGGAATCGCCTTCTATGACGATTTAACGAATCCGGACGTGGTCGAACAGCACCTCGCGGTGAACCTCTTCGGTCCGCTCAGGATGACGAACGCATTCCTCCCGCTACTGAAGCGCTCCAAAGGGGCGATCGTCAACAATCTGTCATTGGTCGCGCTCGCTGCCCTGCCGATGATACCGGCTTACTCAGTTTCGAAGGCCGCAGCGTTCAACATGACGCAGTCCCTTCGAGCGCTCCTCGCCGCCGAAGGCGTTTCGGTCCATGGCGTTGTCCTCGGCCCCATCGACACCGAGATGAGCCGCGGATTAGAGATACCGAAGGCCTCGCCCGAGTCCGCCGCAGCCGGCATTTTTGACGGTCTGGAGCAAGGCGAAGACGAAATCTTTCCCGATCCAGCGTCCGAGTCCATCGCCGAGGCATGGCGCAGTGGCGCGGTCAAGGCGATGGAGCGCCAGTTCGGGGGCTTCGTCCCGCAGACCGGGGCCAGTCGAGCATGACGAGGCGAATTCAGCCGCGTGGAGTATAGAAATGCCGCCCTCGATTTTCATCGGCAGATGGACGCCTAGAATCCTTTTTTCGCTTGACGAGCAGCCTCATCGGCACGGGGAGTTACGCCGCCACCTGGGAGCGGTTTCCCAGCGTATGCTCACCAGAAATCTTCGCAATCTCGAATCGACGGGATTAATTGTCAGGCAGGTCACGCGATCGAAACCCATTGCAGTCGAGTATTCGTTGAGCAGGCTCGGAAGGACAATCATCACGCCGCTCCGAGGGATGTGCCGCTGGGCGAATCAGCACCGTGCTGCCATTAGCGCTGAGTTGCCTCGTTAGAAGCCATCCGCCTGTAATGAGCGGCACACAGTCCCTGCGTGGGAACATACATGTTCCTGATTGCGCGCTCCGGGCAGGGACTGGCAAGCTGGAGCAAGTGCGAGTGGAGCCGAACCGCCGCACCCTGGAGCGTGGACGAAGTAGAAGTTCAAAGGAGGGCCATATGTGTCCGGTATGCATCGCAAGCACAGCAGTAATGGTCGCCGGAGCTGGATCGACGGGAGGAATCCTGGCGGTCTGTATCGGCAAGTTCAGAGAATATTTCAGACCGAGGTCCCGGTCTGTTCCGGAGATTAAAGGAGAAATGATATGGCAGCAAGCAAAGAAAGAGACAGCAAGCACACCAAACCGAATAATGCGATGAAAACACCCCCGATTGTGTCGCAGCAGGAATGGGAGACTGCGCACGAGCAGCTCCTCGCGAAAGAGAAGGCCTTCACCCGCTCCCGTGACGCGCTGGCTGCCGAACGCCGGCGCATGCCGTGGATGGCCGTGGAAAACAAGTACGCGTTCGACGGGCCCAAGGGCAAGGTAAGCCTGCTCGATTTGTTCGAAGGCCGCCGTCAATTGATCGTCTACCGTGCATTTTTCGAACCCGGCGTGTTCGGCTGGCCCGAGCATGCCTGCCGCGGCTGCTCCCTGGGCGCCGATCAGATGGGCCATCTAGCGCATCTGAACGCTCGCGACACTACGCTCGCCTACGCCTCGCGGGCGCCGCAGAACGACATCGCGCGCCTCAAGGCACGGATGGGCTGGAGGATGCCCTGGTACACCATTACAGACAGCTTCGACAAAGACTTCGGCGTCGATGAATGGCATGGCCACAACGTGTTTTTCCGGGACGGCGATAACTTGTTCCGCACCTACTTCGTCAACAGCCGCGGCGACGAGGCGATGGGAACCATTTGGAGTTTTCTCGACATCACGCCACTCGGTCGTCAGGAGACCTGGGAGGACTCGCCCGAAGGTTACCCCCAGACCCCGCCCTACAAGTGGTGGAACTGGCACGATAACTACGACGTCCAAGCCGTACCCGACCCGAAGTGGGTCGATATCATCACCGACCCCCAGGGAGCCGCCGCCCGAAGGCGCGAAGAAGAGGCGAAAGCTAACCAGGTTTAGCAAGCGAGAGAACGATGAAGGATACCGTGGGATATGAATCTGGACTGCCACGGCGCCCTGATCCCTTAGACTCGGCAAGCTGTTCGGGAGCACGCATGGAAGATACCGGGAAGTTCGAAGCTCGATACCTCGCATTTCTGGAAACCATCGGCCCCCTTCGGCCCCGGCTCCACCGATACTGTGCCCGGATGACGGGCTCGATCACAGACGGCGAAGATGTGGTGCAGGACGCTCTTTTTCGGGCCTATCGCAGCCTGGAGACCTGGGATGACAGCCGTCCCCTCGCCCCGTGGATCTTTCGCATTGCACACAATCAGTGCATCAATTTTTTGCGAAGCCGGGGCGTACGAGTCGAAGCAGAAGCGGCGGTGGCAGAGCCGGACCTGGTCGAGCCCGGCGACCCCGTCGGGCCGGCGATCGGCCCGGCCATCGAGCATCTCGTTCTGAACCTCCCGCCGAAAGAGCGTGCCTGTGTGCTCCTGAAAGACGTCTTCGAATATTCGCTGGAGGAAATCGCAGGGCTAGTTGAATCGACGGTGGGCGGCGTCAAGGCTGCTCTCAATCGCGGCAGAGCGAAACTGGAGTCGTTGCAGGGCCGGCCCGCGGCGCCGCGCGTCCCGACGCCCGAGAACAAAATGATTCTTCAACTTTACGTCAAACGATTCAACAGCCGCGATTGGGACGGGCTGCGCGAGCTGATTGCTGCCGATGCCCGTTTGCTCGTTGCCGATCGATTCTCGGGACGGCTCGCTGAGGCGGGCTACTTTGGCGTCTACTCGCGCATGAAGCAGACATGGCGGCTGGCATTGGGGGAGGTGGACGATGAGCCCTCGATTATCCTTCTCAATCTGCGCAAAGATGCGTGGGAAATTGATGGGATCATCCGGCTTGACATCGCAGCCGATGGGCGGATCTCGCATATTTCCGATTACCAGCACTGCCCGTGGACTCTCACCGCAGGTTCCATCGTCGTGCGCGAGTCGTTCTCAAATGGGGATGTTCGGCCGGCAGCCTGTTCGAACATCCTCGACAAATAGCATTACGATGTTTGTCTCCCACCGAACGTCCACCATCCGTTCGTGATTCACCAAGCCAGTAACGATTTCTAGGATGGCGCCTTTGGGGAGCATTACGGGAATGCGGTTTCCGTCATTAGACATGATGCCGAGCAGGGGCTTGACCACTCGGAATTTGTCGCCTGTTAGCATTGCGGGCGCTCCCTTCTACCGGGAAGGAAGAGGACGCCCAGCGCGTACGATTCTGACGAGGCTCTTAGATCGAGGCACCTGAAGCTTGACAGTTAATATCACCGAAGTCAATGCACATTGCAGGCAGTACACATGGCTTCTTCTAGCACCCTCGCTACACCACGGCAGCACTTTCAGAGCTTTCTCCACCGGACGGACCCCGCCATTGCTTGGGCGTACAATCCTTCCCTCGCGTGGTTCTGGCAAATGCGACGACGAAGGACCCCCGGGGGTTTTACACCAATGAAACCGGGCGCGCCTGTGGGATTTTGGCGGTAGGAGTTTCCTGGCCAGCAGTAGTATTCGGGCACTAGCTTTCCATTACGAAACCTGCCCTGTTCGTAATAAGCCGTAAACAGAATTAAGGATCTGAAACTTTCTATTGGATGTATAATCGACTTCGTAGGAAGCCTGAATGGATTTTTTTGGGTAATCCATTCCCAATGAGAGGGAGGGTGTATGCAAGCTTGTTACACCCGTCTGACGTGCATACTTGTAGCCTTTCTGTTACTCCTGGTTGGCGCATCGACAGTTCGTGCGGACGTGACCGGGTCCATCCTCGGAGTAGTCCACGATAAAACTCAAGCAGTGGTCGCAGGGGCAGTGATCACGGCCACAAACGTTGAAACCAACCTTACCAGAGACACTACATCTGCACCAGACGGATCTTACCGTTTACTGGCGCTGCCGCCCGGAACTTACCGCTTGACGGCCAGTGCTTCCGGATTCCAACAGTTCAGCACCACCAACATCGATGTGAAGGTCAATGACCAGTTGCGCATCGACATCACGCTGGAAATTGGAAGTGTGCAGCAGTCCATCGAAGTTAGTGCAAATGCAGTACAAGTAGAGACCGCCAGCACCCAACTGGGCGACGTGATTGAGTCGAAGAAGATGCTGGCGCTTCCCCTGAACGGCCGTAGCTATATCGATCTGCTGGGCTTACAAGCCGGTGTAGCGCCGGATACGGCCGGCACCATCGGTGGCGACCGGCCGGTTTCGGGTATGTTGGCTGCTGGCAACGTTTCGGTCAACGGGCAGCGCGAGACCGGAAACGCTTTTCTGGTGAACGGCGGGGATGTGAGCGAGGGCCGGAATCTGGGCACCGGTTTGATTCCAAATCTGGATTCGGTCGAGGAATTTCGCCTCATCACCAACAGCTTTGACGCCGAATATGGAAAGTTCAGCGGGGCCGTGATGAACGCCATCACCAAATCGGGAACCAACGGCTTTCACGGCGATGCCTTCGAGTTCCTGCGCAACGACATGATGGATGCGCGCAACTTCTTTACCGCCGAGAAATCCGAATTGCGCCGCAACCAGTTCGGATACGCCATTGGCGGGCCGTTCTGGAAGAACAAGCTGTTCTGGTTCTCGGATTATCAGGGTACCCGGCAGGTGCAAGGCGCTGAAACGGGCATCGTATACGTGCCGACAACGGCTGAGCGTGAGGGCATGTTCGGCTCAGCCTTGACCGGCAGCGTTGACGGCCCATACTGGGCGCAGGTATTGACTCAACGGCTGGGTTACGGCGTGAAGGACGGCGAGCCATACAACTTCGCCGGATGCACGTTGACCTCGGACTGCGTGTTTCCCGGCGGGGTGATCCCGCAGCGGGCTTGGTCGACGCCGGCTATCGGCATCCTGCCTTACATTCCAGTCGGAAATGTCGATCCTGCGGCGGGCATCTACGACAGCAATAGTCAGAAAAACAGGGTTCGGGATGACAAAGTCGGCCAGCGCGTCGATTTTGTCAACCAGACGACCGGCAACTGGTCCTGGTATTACCACTTCGACGATTCTGGCGTATACAACGCGCTTCCCTCGGCCAGCGTGGCAGGCTTTCCCTCTTTTACACCCACGCGCGCGCAGGAGGTGGTCATGAGCGACACCAAAACGCTGGGACCGGACATGGTAAACGAGGCGCGGGTGAGCTTCTTCCGCACTTCCACGCATAAAGACGAACCGGAAGGAAGCTTTGCCAGTCTCAGTTCTCTCGGTTTCGTCACCGGGATCGGGACTCTGGGCATTAACCCTTCAGGTCCGCCGGGATTCCCGCAGTACGTGCCGCAGATCGGCTTCAACAACTTCTCGATCGGCGTGCCCTCGCTGACCACGGCCCAACCCAACAACACCTGGATGCTGACCGACGGCCTTTCCAAGGTCGAGGGTGCCCACACGCTGAAGTTTGGAGGCGAGTTCCGATATTTGCAAATCAACGAGCGGAATATCGCAACCCCCAACGGCAGCTTCGTATTCGATGGCAGTGTCACCGGTGTCGATTTCGCCGATTACCTGCTGGGCGCTCCGACCGCCAGTGGTTTCCAGCAGTACAGCATGCAGTTCCTGGATTCGCGCACGCGTTACGGCGGCGCTTACGTTCAGGACTCCTGGAAGGTGAGACCGAACCTTACGCTGAATCTGGGGCTGCGCTGGGAAGTCAGCATGCCGTGGTATGACACCCAGGGCAAGATCGAGACGATCGTCCCCGGGGAGCAGTCCACGCAATTCCCCACTGCTCCCTTGGGCTGGGTGGTGCCTGGCGATCCTGGCATCCCGCCCACGCTGGCGCCTACGCATTATGATAATTTCGCGCCACGTGCCGGCCTCGCCTACTCGCCCAATTTCACGGATGGCATTCTGCGGAAAATCTTCGGTGGCCCCGGCAAAACCAGCATCCGCGCGGCATTCGGGATCTACTACACCTCCATCGAGGACTTGAACCTGTTCTACGAAGTTGGCGACCCGCCGTTCGGCTTGGATTGGATGAGCCCCACCGGCGTCATGTTCAACGAGCCTTACCTGACCCGTACCGACGGTGTATCGCAAGGGCAGCGCTTCCCGTTCACATTCCCGGTTCCCGGCAGCCCGGCGAACAAAACTCTCGATTTTTCGATTTATGAGCCGATCTCCTGGGCGCCCGGCTATGACATTCACAACCGGATGCCCTATGCCGAGCACTACAACTTCTCGATTCAGCGTGAGCTGTCCAAGTCGACCGTGTTAACGCTCGCGTACGTCGGGACCCAGGGCCACAAGCTCATCTCGCAGACGGATGCCAATCCGGGCAATGCGACTTTTTGCAACCAACTCAACGCCGAGGGCGCCGTCGACCTGGATACAGGGCTCACCAACCCCGCCTGCGGGCCGTACACGGAGCAGGATACATTTCAATTGCCGAACGGCACCAAAATATATGGAACCAGGACTGCTCTAGGTCCCGCGTTTGGCGCCGACAACACCTACACCCGCAACAGCGCCAATTCGAACTACAACTCGTTCCAGGCCTCGGTGGAGCGCAAAGCCTCAGATGTGACGTTTCTGGCGGCCTACACGTTTGCCAAGGCACTCGATGACGCCTCGACTTTCGGCGACTTGATGAACTTCTCCAATTACAGTCTCAGCCGCGGGCTGTCCTCGTTTGACGTGACACACAATTTTGTCGCCAGTTACAACTGGGCGATCCCGTTCGACCGGGCGTTCAGCAGCCTGCCGAAACGACTGACCGAGGGATGGAACATCACCGGCATCAGCCGGTTCTCCACCGGATTTCCCATTCTGATGAACCAAAGCGTCGGGGATATGTCACTTACGGGCAGTCCCTCGACCGATGAGCCGAACCTGGTGGGACCCGTGGTGATTCAGAATCCTCGCAACGCCGGTCCCAACGGCGCCAATACCTATTTCCTGCCGAGCGCCTTCGAGACCAACACCATTCTCGGAACGTTCGGAACGGCCGATCGCAGATTCTTCCACGGTCCCGGAATCATCAACACCGATTTCGCCATGTCGAAGAGAATCCCGGTCAAGGAATCCATGGCGTTCGAACTGCGCGGGGAATTCTTCAATATTTTCAACCACACCCAGTTCAACAACCCGAGCGGCAATATCAGCAGCAGCACGTTTGGAGTCGTTACGAGTGCGCGTGACCCGCGCATCGGACAGGTGAGCGCGAAGTTCGTCTGGTAGCAGTACGGCGGCGCGCACGTGCGTCGCCGCACACCTGACATTCGGTTCGGCATAAGGTACACTTTCGGAAAATCGGAGAAGGGAGCGGCTAATGGGAGGTAGATCTGTGGGCATTCACAACGCGTGTACGGTCACACGGCGCGACTTCCTGGGGACGCTGGCGGGAGCAGCGGTTGCAGCCTATGGCAGCACGGCATCCCAGAAGCCCATGCGCGGTATTTTCGTCATTGCTGCGACGCCATACACGAATTCCAAGGCAGTGGACTATCCAGACCTGGCACGCGAAGTTGAGTGGATCGAGCGTTGCGGAGCGCACGGCATCGTGTGGCCGCAAAGAGCCAGCGAGTATTACCTTCTCTCGGCGGAAGAGCGGCTGCGCGGCTTCGACGTGATTGGCGAAGCGGCGAGGGGCAAGAAGCCCGCGGTTGTTTTCGGCGTGCAGGGCAAGGATACACAAGAAGCGATGAGGTATCTGGAGCACGCCGAGAAGCTGTCGCCGGACGCTTTGATCGCTATCCCTCCCGAAAAGGCTGATTCGGTCGAAGACTACCGCGCTTATTACCGCACGCTGGCGAGTGCCACCCAGCGGCCCATCTTCATCCAGACCACCGGGGCCGGCGAGCACCAGCCGTTCGTTATGCCGGTGCGCATGATTTGCGAACTCGCCGCGGAGCATCCCAATCTCGGATACGTGAAGGAAGAGCAGCCTCCGGTACTGGAACGGATGGCGGAAATGCAGGTGCATAAGCCGCCGATGCAGAGCGTTTTCAGCGGGCACGCCGGCAAGGGGATGTTACCGGAGATGGCCCAAAGTTCCGACGGCACGATGCCGGGCCCGTCTTACACCGACGTGTATGTGCAGATCTGGGATGCGTGGCAGGCAGGGGAGCGCAAAAAAGCGCGGGAGATTTTCGCGCGCTTATTGCCCTCGATCAACCTGGACGATCTGGCGGCGCAGGGGTATCAATACATGCTCTACCGGCGGGGCGTCTTTCGAACGCCGGTCTCACGGGGTGATCGGGCCAAGCTCACGCCGGCCCTGGTGGCTGAGATCGATGCGGCCTTCGCGGAATTGAAACCTTACCTGCGTGTCTGAAGGGAGGAGGCGCAATATGGAAACGAATCGCAGGGTCTTTATGAAGTGGGCCGCGGCGCTGCCGCTGCTCGGGACGATTGCCGTTCGCGGCACATTCGATCGAGCGCGGGCCGCGGTCACGCGCAATCTCAAGGATTTTGACAACAACATCTACACGCGAATCGGCGTTCGTCCTTTGATCAACGCCCGCGGGCACTGGACCTATCTGAGCAGCACATTGGAGTTGGCGGAAGTGCGCGCCGCGAGCGAAGAAGCGTCCCAGTACTTCGTCGACATCTTCGAGCTGAACCACGCGGTGGGCAAGCGATTGGCCGAATTGACGGGCTCTGAGTTCGGGATGATTACCGCAGGCGTTGCCGCAGCCATGGCTGCTGGAACCGCAGCGTGCCTGGCGGGGAGTGATCCGAACAAGATTTGGCAACTTCCCGATACCACGGGAATGAAAAGCGAAGTCGTCATGTTGGGTGGGCGAACGGCTTTCGACAGCGCCATCCGCATCGCCGGGGCGAAACTGGTGATTGCCAAAACGGTGGACGAACTGAAGAACACGATCAACGCGAACACGGCCATGGTGTACACGCAGCTCGGCGACGATCACGTGGAGAAAGCCTTGACCATCACGAAAGGCGCCGGAATTCCCTTGTTTCTCGACCGGGCGGGAGGTATTCCGCCAATCGAAGCGATGTCACGGTACGCGAGGATGGGCGTCGATCTTTACTCCTTCAGTGGGGGCAAAGGACTCAAAGGACCGATGTGCAGCGGCGTGCTGCTGGGGCGCAAGGACCTGATCGAAAGCGCCATGGCGAACTATTGCCCGTGGGAGGGAGCGATCGGCCGGCCAATGAAGGTGGGCAAAGAAGAGATCATGGGGTGCCTGGCCGCGATCGAAGCCTGGATGAAATACGACCTTAAGGATATGTACGCCAACTGGACGGCGCAACTGGAGCGCACCAAGACGCTTGCGGAAAGCGTTCCGGGTGTGACCGGTGAGATCTTCATGCCGGCCGGTACCGGGCAGCAATTTCCCTGGCTGGCAGTGGATTGGGATGAGCGCGCCTTCGGGCTCACGGTAAAACAGTGCTGGCAAAAGTTACGCGAAGGAAATCCTCGGATTGAGGTGCTGATCAACAACAACCCGAGCGCGGTGCCTGGTGTGGAAGAGCAGGCCCCCAAGCAAAGCGCAGGCGCACGGCCCGGAAAAGGCGGGCGGGGACCGAATGCTGAAACCTTACAGATCATTTCCCTCAATATCGAACCCGGGCAGGAACTGATTATCGGCAAGCGGCTCCGGGACATCCTGAAAGAGGCGCGGCGGCAGGCGTCCAAGGCGTAACTGCGACGCTTTTTCATGGCCGGCCTCCTTTGCACTTCGAGTGCGTACCGGGAGCTTACCGCATCCCCAACCGAGCCGGCCTTCTCATTCCATCTCGTACATTGGTCTGATCCGGTTGATCGAGCAGCTCTGGCGATATTACGAACGGGAAGTCGCCATGTCGGACACGTGGTCGGAACGGGAAAGGCCGATCACGTCCGAACCGCACGCATGACATCACTTCAGCCGCGCTGAGTGCTCCGAATACCAGCAGGCCAGCGAAACGGCCAAGACTAAATCATCGTGCTTCGCAGTTCCGCGAGCTTCGTACGAGTCGCGTCCGGTGCGCGGGTTAATTCGCGCCCCGAAATTCAGTAGCTCCTCGACGAGATCAGCGTAATGGGGGAGGTTTTCTGCCCACCTGAAACGGCCCGATTCAAGAAGTGCCACGACCGTTCTGATCAATTCGCGTTTGGGGACGTGGAGGGACTGGAGGGAGACGGCTATCAAAATGGATGCCGCCCTTGCGCCAGTCGCTACCAGCGTTGCTACCAAAGCGGCTTCTGCAAAAGTGAACTAAGACTCAAGTCATTGAAAAGGCTGGCGCGCCCGGAGGGACTCGAACCCCCGACCTACTGGTTCGAAGCCAGCCGCTCTATCCACCTGAGCTACGGGCGCGCGCTGTGGCCATTATAGCGGTGTGGAACGAACTCTCGCGGCTGCCGGTACCGACGCCGTGATTCTGAGCATCGCGAAAAAGTCGCCGGCCACACAAGCGCTGCTTGGCGCGCACCGGG
>JASHOO010000295.1 GCA_030041035.1 Bryobacteraceae bacterium
AGGGGAGAGGGTACTCAAGTGATCGTTCAGGTCCCGTTGCCAACCGAAACGTAAAAGAATCGCGAACCCATCGGCGGCGCCTCTCAACAGCTCCATAGCAGGGTGTGGGTGACACCGCCCATGGGTGCATACAGAGGCGCAAAATTCGCTCGCCGCTCACCTGCTTCCGTGGGACAGCGGAGAGTGCAAAGCTAACATCGCCGTATTCAGACTATATATGCACGAGTGCGGTCGGGGAAACTGGGATAATCCCTAGTTCTACACGGACGAGAGTCACGTTTCCGTTAAATCTGAGACGAATGATCGCAAAAACGGCTTGGCGCCGCTCGATCCTACACCGGCGCTTGGCCCTTCCAGTGCGCTTCGTAGTCCCACATCACGTCTTTGATCGGCACGCCGCGAAGATCGATCTTGCTCAAATCCGCGGTCCCCAGGCCCGCCGCCTCGCCCATCATAGCCGTGTTATCGGCGTACTGATGATACTCTCCGGGTGGAATCAGTTGATCCGCTGGATGATCCTTCGGGTTCTTATACAGCCGGAACGGCGCTTCGTGCCGGCCGCCTCGCGGATTGTAGCCCATGGTCGCCATAGCCACGGCATCCGTGGAGACGCAGTTGCGGCCGACCACCACAATCCCCGGCTTGCCGTGCTTCGACCCCGGCATCCCCGTGCCTTCGCCGCCGATCAGGGCTTCGACTCCATCCAGAATCGACAGATCGATGGGCCGCGCTCCGCAGAGGTCCGTCAAAAGGCGTGGCATCCGCCAGCCTTCGTAGCGGTTCGAAGTAGGATCGATTTCCTGCGGCACGCCCTCAGGCGGTTGCACCTGGCCGTAGTGGAACACTCGCTCTCTGACCCACGGCGAGAAATTTCCGACCGTTGAAACAATCGCTCCCTCGGGCTTAGGCCGCAGTCCGTAGAGCAGCTCCGGAGTAATGCCGAACAGGTTCTTCATCGACAACGTGATGCCCAGTTCCTCGTGATTCTTCATTTTGGCCACGCTGACGAAGAAGTCGCAGTCCTCGTATGAATGGTTGAAGCAGAACGCGTTGAAAATATACGGCTTGGACTTCACCTTCAACAGAGAATATTGCTGCTTCGCCGGTCCCGGTCCGTTGGTGTCCTCGAACTCGACGATGGGAGCGGCGTTCTTGATGGCGTTCACGTCCCAGCCGTCATTCAGCAGGGTATCTTCGAGCGGTGCGCCATATCGCTTCCGGAACGTGCTCTCGAGGATGCGAACGCGCCTGGCGCCCAGCTTGGCAAACGTGGCCGTCAGGGCGCCCACGATATTCGGATGCACCCAACTCGTCTGCCCGGCGCTCAAGCCCACTTGCCGGCCCGTCCCGGACGCCCCGCTCAAATTAACCTTCATCGCCACCGTCTTGCCGCGCACCAACTGGCCGATGCCGCCGATCTGATCGAACATGAGCTGGAACTGCGCGACGAGGTCTGTATCATAGCTGACCACCTTGGCTACGGATACCGGTGAGACGGGCGGCTGCACCACGTCTGCCTTTCCGTGTTTTACCGCCAGCGCTCCGGCCGCCAACGAGGAGAGGGCGAACCAATCCCGGCGGGAAAGACTAACGCGAGCATCTTCCATTTGCGTTTCTCCTTTTCGGAATCTTTAATTCCGCTGTTCCAATAGCACCGCTCCCCACGCGGCGATCCTGGGGATCAGAACTTCCGTCCGTCCGTTCTGAGTCTCCCTGGCAGCTAAATCCAGCGGCGCGCTCTCCGGGGTGTAGAGGCGGGCCTGTTTGAAAATTCCGTTAAACCGAATCGTGACTCGCTCGACCGGGCGCCCGGCATAGTTCAGCACCTGAATCAGAACGCGCCGGCCACGGTCGGTAGTGCTGGCATAGGTGATCGACGAGGGTACATTGAACACGCTCAGTCCCAGGACTTCCGGCTCCAGCAAGTCATGCAGATCCTTCGCGACCGACTCCGGGTCGGGCGGCTCATCCTTATAAACCACTACCCGGCCTTTATCCAGCGGCACTTCAGCGTAAGGATCGTCTTTTGGCGCATTCCCCCACTGAGGACCGGTCACAACGATGCCGCCTTTGGCCGCGAACTCCCGCAAAATGTTGCGCTCGGCTTCGCTCGGAGGAATAAAATCCGCCACAGCCCGATAGCCGGCCAGGGAGACCGCCGTCAACTCGCTGCGCTGCATCAGCCGGTAGGGCACCTGCCGCCGTGCCATCAGATTCAAATACTCATCCAGATCCGCCGCGCTATCAATAATGACCGCCAGGTTGCCGAAGGGCGTGAAACGGCGCCATTCTGCATGATCCTCAGCGAAGTTCAGGTAGGTTCCAATGCGGCGCCATGCCCCCAGCGCGTCGGCGTTTTTGCGGAAGAGGTTCGCGCGGAAATCATCGTCAAGTGCGACGACCCAACGGCCACCGGCTACCGCGGCATCGGCCACGCAGCGGATGTAGTCGCCTTCCGAGGCGGGATTCGGCTCCTGGCTGATCCAGATCGGCCGCCAATCGGTTCCCAGGCGAAAAGACCTTACCAGCCAGATGTTGGAATCGATCCACGGTTCGGCCGAAGCGCCCGCCCGGATCCCCATGTCCGCCAGATCGCGGGCGCTGGGCCGCACACCCTGCACGGCCCGCAAGGGGGCGCTGGCCGTTCGCACCGATGCCGCATCGTGGGCGATCGGAATGACGATTCCGGGATAGTTTCCGAGCCCCGCGAGGAAATCGGCGGGAAAGTCGCCATCGAGCACCAGTCCGTCCAGTTGCGCGTCGATGGCGGCACCGGCGACCGCCGCAGCCGTAGTTCCCGGATAAACCAGACCCAGCACGGCGACTCCGCGGTTGTGGGCAGCCAGCGCGTATTCCTTGACCAGGCGGTGCTGCAAGGCCTCGGCTTCGGATGGAGCCCCCGCACTGAATGTGACCAGCAGGCAATTGATGGGTGTTTCGTGCAATAAGTCCAGCGTCGAAGTCTCGTACCATCTATCAATTGCATCGCGAACTCCGGCGCTCGGGGCGAAATTCTTGTCTTTGGCGCGGCGAGCCAACTCAAGCGGGCCGCCATCCCACCGGGCGGGAACCCAGCGGGCCGTGTCCGGGGCGCTCCACCCCAATGAGGTCAGGCAGAAGACCCAGGCGACGGAAATGCGGAGGTTAGCTGCCATGAACGAGCGCCTCGCATGCTTGGGGCCAGGAGATCCACTCTTTTGAATCAGCCAGTTACGGGCAGCCCAGTCGACACCGGGTGGGGGATTTCACGCTTTCTCTAGAGGTTTCTCTTACTCTTCCCGCAGGGCTCTCAGGGGGTCGATCTGGGCGGCGCGTCGCGCGGGGGCCCAGGAGGCCACAGCCGTGATGAGAAGCAGCAGTAGCGGAATTGCGATGTAGATCCAAGGATTGACGTGCGCGTTCCGGGTGGCGGAGAGGGCCGAGGTGGCGGCGCGGCAGGCAAAAACCGCGATCGCTCCCCCGACCAGGACACCGGTCAATCCGAGCCGCAAGCCCTGACGCAGCACCATCCAAACTACGTCTTGGCTGTTGGCGCCCAAAGCCATGCGCACGCCGATTTCGGTCGTCCGGCGGCTGACCGAGTAGGCCACCAGGCCGTAGAGCCCGACGGCGGCGAGGATCATCCCCATCAACCCCATACCGCCCACGACTTGCATGAGGATATCAGTCGTCTTGATGGCGCGCTGGGTATAGAGATCGCGCATGGTGCGTTGATCGAAGACCGGCATGTCGGGATCAATTTTGCGGATGACATCGCGCAGGACAGTAGCGAGCGTGGAAGCATCCGGGGCGACGGATTCCACGACGATGGACATCGCAGCGGCTTGCGGGCGGTTCGGGTGCTGGCGGTAGGGCAGATAGAGAAAATCGTTGGGCGGCTCGGCGATCCAGAGATACTTGGACATTTTGGCGATTCCGACCACCTCGACCAGCGGGCCGCTCGCGTTGGTGAGACGGAACCGCTTGCCGACCGCGTCCCCTTTCCAGTAGTGATCGGCCATGTGCTCGTTCACCACGGCCACCAGCGGCGCGTCCTCCCGATCGGATTCGAGGAATGCGCGGCCGCGCAGAATGGGGATGTTCATGGTCACGAAATAGCCGTCGCTGACGTAGTTGGTGGAGGTGCCCATGGATTGCTCGCCCTGCGGTAGCTGCCAGCCTTCGGGAACCAGGCCCACGCCGGCCGGGGCAGCAAGCAGGGGAACGGCCAGGCAGAAAGCCGCCGACCTGACGCCGGGCGCAGAACGCGTGTGGTCGAGCAGGCTTTTGTAAAAGCGCGCGGACTGGTCGGGTGAGTAATTCGCCAGTTGCGTGTTGAAGCCGGTAAGGAAGAGATGATCGGTGCGAAAGCCGGGCCCCGGCAGGAGTTGTTCCCGAAAGCTCTGCACCATGGCGGCGGAGATGGAGAGTAGCACGACCGAGAGGGCGACCTGGCCGGCCACGATGGCGTTACGGCCCCAGAGGCGCTTCCGGCCGGCGCTATCGGCGTCGGCGGATTTCAAGGCAGGGACGAGGCTCGGCCGCGTGGCGCGCAATGCCGGGGCGAGGCCGAACAGGAAGGTGCTCAGGATGGAAACGCTCAGCGTTACCAGCAGGACGCGATAGTCGACCCCGATATCGAATTTGAAGGGCAAGTCGGTGGGGACCGGAATGCGGAGCCACAAATCGGCCATGGCCTGGGCAATCCAGATGGCGAAGATTCCACCGGCAAGGGCGACCAGCAAATTCTCGAGCAGAAGCTGGCGGACCAGATTCACACGGCTGGAACCGATGGCCAGGCGTATGGCGATTTCCCGGGAACGCCCACGGGCGCGGCTCAGCAGCAGGCCGGCGACGTTGGCGCAGGCCACCAGCAGCACGGCTACTCCGAGCACGATGAGCATGAGGGCCATCCGCGACTGTTCCGGGCCCTGGGCCACGCGCAGTTGGAACTCGGTCTCGACTACGAGGCGCTGATTGCGGTTGGGGGCGCTGTGCAGTTTCTGAAGCTGATCGGAAAGGGCACCGATGTCGGCTTGGGCCTGGTCTATGCCGGCGCCCGGTTTCAGACGGCCCTTAATGAACAGCCAGCCGAAATCGCGGTTGTGCAGATAGTTCTGCTGCACCATGCGCGGCGACATGGAGAGGGGAACGAAAAGTTGCGGGAGCATGATGATGTCGATACCGGAGAAATGCTCGGGGGCCACGCCGATAATCTGAAACTCGATGCCGTGGATCCGAATGCGCGAGCCAAGAACCGACGGGTTGGCATGGAACTGGGCGACCCAAAAATCGTGACCCAGCACCACCACGGCGTCGCGGCCTTCCGCCTGGTCCTCGTCGGGGCGGAAGCCGCGGCCGAGAGTGGGCTCGATACCGAGCACGCGAAAGAAGTTGCCGGAGACGTAGAGACCCCATTTCATCCGCGGAAGCGTATTGGCATCCGGGCTGAAACCGAAGAAGGCGTAGGACGCGGCTACCAAGCCATCGAAGGTGCGATTGCGGTCGCGCAGATCGACGTAGTCAGGGTAGGAAATCGGCGGATTCTGGACAAACTGCGCGGAGACGGCGGTGTTGATGGTGAGGACGCGGTCCGGGTCGCGGACGGGCAAGGGGCGCAGCAACATGGCGTCGGCAAAGCTGAACATGGACGCCGTAGCGCCGATGCCGAGAGCGAGCGAAAAGATGGCGACCGTGGTGAAGACCGGGTCTTTGCGCAGCATGCGGAGGGCGTGGGTGATGGAAATCATGCAACCCCCGATCATTTCAGATATTCAGACATGCAATTGCACTTATTATGCCAGTTATCGGTGTAGCGATCTATCGGTTAGGGAAGAAGTTGCAGCCGTGGTGGTTTACGGGCTGTCCGATTTTGGGAAAGTCTTTCCCAATCAAGGGGCAAGGCGACGCCTGCCTCGCCCCTACAGCATTTGACTATGATGAGTCTCGTATGAAGAGCGCGGCGATATGGGGTACGGTTTGTATCGGGATTTCTCTCGTGGCGCAAGAGAGGGCGAAAGACCCGCTACTCGCGTGGATGGATCGAATCGCGCAGCAGGAACTGGATGCGCGCGAGAAGGCGATGGCCGAGATTCACACGGTGGCGCAGGCGGAGCAGCGCAGGCAGACCGTGCGTGAGAAATTTCTGGCGATTGTCGGAGGGCTGCCCGATTATCGCGGGCCGCTGAACGCCAGAATCACGGGGCAGATCGAGGCTGAAGGTTACACGATCGAGAAGGTGATCTTCGAGAGCCTGCCGGGATTCTACGTCACGGCCAATCTCTACCGGCCGAGCCAGGCGGGCCGCTATCCCGGAATTTTGTTGCAGGCAGGGCACACGCAGGAAGGGAAGCCGGAGGGTCAGCGGCTGGCGGCCAATCTGGCGTTAAAGGGCTTCGTGGTGCTGGCCTTCGACCCGGTAGGGCAAGGCGAACGGGAGCAAACCTACGACCGGCAGGTGGACCGGGCTCTGGCGGGGTGGTCGGTGCCGGAGCACATCCAGGCGGGGGCGCAGGACATGCTGATCGGCGAAAGCGTGGCGCGCTACTTCATATGGGATGCCAAGCGGGCGCTGGATTACCTGGTGAGCCGGCCGGAAGTGGACGCGGCGCGCGTGGGTGCAGTGGGGTGCTCGGGCGGCGGTGCGCTGACGACGTTCATTGGGGCCCTGGACCCGAGGTTGAAGGCAGTGGCGCCGGCCTGCTTTATCAATTCATATAGGACGCTGTTCGCGGGCCCCGACCCGGACTCCGAGATGAGCCCGCCGCGCCTGCTGGCCAGCGGGCTGGACATGGCCGATTATGTGGAACTCGGTGCGCCCACGCCGTGGCTGATCCTGGCCACCGAAGGCGACTATTTCACCCCTGCCGGCGCGAAGCTGGTCTATGAAGAAGCGCGCTGGTGGTACGGCCTCTACGGCGCGGAAGACAAGCTGAGGTTTTTCGTGGGATCGGGGCCGCACGGTACGCCGATCGAAACGCGGGAAGAGATTTACAAGTGGATGGTTCGCTGGCTGAAGGACGGCAAGGGTGATTTTCATGAATTGCCAGTGAAGATGTACACCAACCTGGAGCTGCGTGTGACGAAGACGGGCAATGTGGAGGACGAACCCGGCAGCCGGAAACTTTATCAGTTGATCCTGGACGAATTTCGCGCCAGGCAACGGCAGGGAACATCGGCGGAGCTGATGGCGGAATTGCGGCGACTGGATATCGCTTCGGACGGGAAGGCGCCTGAAGTGAAAGCGTCGGCAGAGGCGGAAGGTCAGGAGTTTCGGCGAGAGCGCATCGTGTTTGAAAGTGAACCGGGGGTGGAAATCAGCGGCAGGCTGTATATTCCTCACGCGAGCGGGCGGAAACCGGCGGTGCTACTGGTGGCGGACAAAATGAGCAGCTACTGGATTCCGTCCACCGCTGCGCTGGCAGAGAGGATGGCCAAAGCGGGACGGGTGGTTCTGGAACTGGAGCCGCGCGACGCGCCGGGTGAAGGCGAGCGGCCGTATGTGGGGAATTGGCTGACCAACGCGCGAGCGGACCAGATCGGGCGCAATCTGGCGGCGATGCGGGCACACGACATTTTGCGCGGCGTGGATGTACTGGCAGCGCGGAGCGACGTCGAGCCGGCTTCGATCC
>JASHOO010000296.1 GCA_030041035.1 Bryobacteraceae bacterium
AATCGCTCAAGCCGCGCAGGAAAATCCGCTGAAACCGCGGTCCCGGCCAGGGATTGTACTCGCCGTTGGTGCCGCGGTTCACCACCTTGGTGTCCATCCCGGCGCCGCTGATGTTCTTGCCGATCTCGTCGAGGATCAGGACGTCCAGATCCATGGGAATGCGCCCCATCCACGATTTCACCAGCCGCAGCAGCTCCTGCTCACGCTCCTCCATGTGCTCCACCGCGACCGCCGTTACCTGCGCCGTGTTGTGATGGGCATCCTCGAGAATCGCCAGGCCGCCCACGATTTTTCCCGACGCCAGTACCTGGCGGCCAATCGTGCGGATCATGCGCTCGAGGCCAATCTTGTACGCGTAGGTGTGATAGTTCTGGGCGCCGGCGAATTTCCCGAGCCCGATGGCCATCATCTTGAAAAGGCCGCTCTCAATCACACCGGCAAAATCGGTGTGCCATTTCACCCGGCCCACCAGCATGACGCCGTCGCTTTCGAAGGCCGTGCGGTCCATAAACGCTTCGATGCCCTCTGGCGTGCGCCCCAGCGAGACCACTTCGAGCGAGCTCACCACCGGGCAGCCCATGGTCTCCTCGATGATTCCGTAGTGCGCGAGAACGTCGGCCTGGCCCTCGGCAGTCGCCGCTCCGTGGCTTCCCATGGCCGGAAACAGGAACGGATGTGCGCCCTTGGATTTCCAGTAATCCACGGCCGAGCGGACGATGGTGGCGATGTTGGTGATGCCGCGGCTGCCCACGCCGATGGCCACGCGCGCTCCCGGTTTCAGGCGATCAGCAAACGGCGAGCCGTCGAGCTCCGCCCGCACCGCGCCCGCGACATCGCGCAGGCGCCGATCGGGGAAGTTTTGCCGGACGAGTAAGAGGCGGGGAGAGTCCATGCAAGAAATTATAGCGAGTGGGAGCGGCAAACCGCTCAACTTAAGCGGCGAAGGGTCACACTCGGCCTTGCATATCAATCACTTCCATTTTTTCGGCCGCTCAACTTGAGCGGCGGGCCGGCGTGTGGGCTGTTAGTCGCCCCACTGCTTCTCGAGCATGCGCAGGTATTCGCCCGAAGCGTACAGCTCAAAACGGAAATTGGCGGCGGTGATTTCCGCAAACGCCGTGAGATGCTGGGTGCAGACGAAAATGTGATCGGCAAAGGAATGATAATGGAGCAGAAAGCTTTCGCTCAGGAGTTCGACCGGAGGCACGTCCCGGAACATGGTGGCAATGCCGAGGGCGCGGGAAAACACCGACTCCGGGCTGGCGACTCCCCACTGGCGTAGTTTCTGGAGCACGGTTTCCGGCGGCCGGTAAACCAGCAGCGCCGCGAAGCTTTGTTCGCGGATGCCTACTCCCGCCAGTTCCTCGGTCCGGGAAACCAGCTCCGCACACTGCCCCACCCACCGCAGCAGGTCCTTGCCAACGAAATAGAGCATGCGGACTTCGGAGTAGCGGCTGAGCAGCAGCTTGCGGCGCAGTTCGTCACGATCTTCGCCTTCGCCAGGGAGAAGCCCCGCCAGCATCAATGCGGCCTTGGAGCCTTCCAGAAGCTGGCCCGGTCCGCGTTGATTGCTGAAAGGATGCAGGATCAGCGGCGGCAACTCCCACACCCGGTCGCCCAGGGTGACCACCGCGGTTTTAGACTCTTCAATCATCCAGCCTCAAACATACCATCGGCGGCGCCGGTGAAATAGTTTACTTTCGTTGACGCAGGAGCACGGAGGCCGTAATTGTGTCACTGCCGCGCAGAACTTTCACCGTCACCATATCGCCCGGCTTCTTGCTGCGCAAGGCATAAGTAAAGTCATAAAGGTTGGCGATGGGCTTGCCATCAAACTCGATCAGAATGTCGCCGGCCTTGAGGCCCGCCTGCGCCGCCGGCGTACCCGGGCGGATGTCGGCAAAGCGAACGCCGTTGGGGATTTCGGTAAAATCCGGCACGCTGCCGAATTCCGGTCCATAGCCGGAACCGGGCGAGCCGGCCATGGCGCCCGCGTGCGGATTCTCGGGCTCGGCGACGCGCACGAACTGCGGCCGCTCGGCTTCCGAGCAAAGCTGCTCGCTCGCTTCGGCAACCAGATCCAGCAGCTTGGCGCCATCCGGCGCGTCGATTTTGTCCCAGGTGTCGCTCGGCCGGTGGTAATCGGCGTGCAAACCGGAAAAGAAAAACAGCACCGGCACCTGCTTGGCGGTGAACGAAGTGTGGTCACTCGACCCGTAGCCCGTGCTGTCGGAAAAGTCGATGTGCAGCGAATAGTGCGCCAGCACCGGCTCGAGCGTGGCCCGCAGATTGCTTCCCGTGGCCACCCCGCCCACATAAACCTTGCTGTCGCGCACGCGCCCGATCATGTCCATGTTGATCATGACCACGGCTTTGGCGAGCGGCAGATCGGGATGGTTCGCATAGTAACTCGATCCCAGCAGGCCCAGCTCTTCTCCGGCAAACGTCAGAAACAGAATGCCGCGCTTCTGTTTGGGCTGTGCGGCGAACCAGCGTGCCAGCTCGATCACGCCGGACGTGCCCGATGCATTATCGTCTGCGCCCGGATGCACCGCCCTCCCCGCTTCCAAAGGCGCCATGGAGAACTGCTCGCCGAGGCCCAAGTGATCGTAATGCGCGCCGATGATCAGATATTCGTCGGTTTCGCCGGCGAGATACCCGGCGACATTGTGCACGGTTTTGACCGCGCGCTCCACGTCCACGTTTTCGCGGACCTCGATCGAATCCGGCAGCGCAAACGACCGCGGGTGGAGATCCTTATCGATGTCGGTGGCGATCTCTTCCAGGTTTCGCCCGCCATCGCGGATCCAGCGCTCCGCCACTTCTTCCTTGATCTGCACGAAAGGAATGCCGGCATCGCCCGGTCCCACGGTGCGGCCGAATTTTTCCAATTCGTCGGATTCACCGCGGTGGTTGAAGGTATCGTTAATCAGAATCACGCCGCGCGCGCCGTGATTTTTGGCGTTGGTGGCTTTGCTTGAAAACTGCGAGTGCTCGGTGTAGACCTTGCCGTCGAAGACGCTGTGCTCATCAAACTCCTGCGGCTCATGGCGCAGAATGAGCACCAGCTTGTCTTTCGCGTCGATACCTTTGTAATCGTCGTAGTTGTACTCGGGCGCGGTGATGCCGTAGCCCACAAAAACCACTTTGCCGGTGACCTTGGCGCGCGCGGAAAAGTTGAAGGGGATGAAATCTTCGCCGGTTTTCAGGCGTGAGGTCTTGCCGCCTTCGGTATATTCAAACCGGTTCTGGCGGCCCAGCCTGGCGTTGGTGGTGACGGAGAACGCCTGAAAATAGCTGTTCCCGTTGACGGGTTTCAAACCGATCGAACGGAACTGGTGCGCGATGTAATCGGCCGCCTTTTCGAGCTCGGGCGAGCCGGTGGCGCGCCCGAGCATCTCAGGCGACGCCAGGAACTTGATGTTGGCGAGGAACCGGTCGGGATCGATCGACGGCTGTGTGGGAGCCGTCGCCGCGCCCAGCACCAGCGCCGCGAGGCCCGCGGCAAACGAGACAAGACGCCAGCAACGCTGCATGCTACTTGAGACCCGGCGTGGTCAACTTCACTTCGCAGCCGCAGTCTTCACCGGCGTTCTTGGCCGTCTTCTGGTATTCAATCTCGTAATCGATGACCTGGCGGAGGCTGGCCCATTGTGCTCCTCCTCCGGTGAGCAGCCGGCCATTGACGAACAGCGTGGGAGTTCCGGCCACGCCGAGCGATTTGGCCTCGGCAATCGATTTGTCGATCTCGGGCTGAGTGAGCTTGCTGTCCATGCAGTGTTCGAGTTGCACCGGATCGATCTGCCGTCCTTTGACGAACTCGAGAACTTTCGACTTCAAATTGTCCGCGGTCACTTCGCTTTGCGCTTCGTAAATCCAATCAAAGTAATCCCAGAATGCCGCGGGATTCTGTTTGAAGATGCAGCGTCCGGTAATGGCGGCCTGCATGGCCCACGGATGAATGGAGCTCAACGGCAGGTCCTTGAAGTAGAGGCGCACTTCCTTGGGATAAGTCGCCAGCAGGTTGGCGCGCAGCGCCTTGGCCTCGTCCTTGCAAAACGGACACTCGAAGTCGCTGAACATCACGATCACCACTGGGGCGCCCGGCGTGCCCATGCTGGGCTGGAGATTGGTGTGGAGCTTGTCCAACTCCGGCTTGAAGGGGTTCTCGGTCACGTCATATACTGCGCCGCGCAAGATCTTCTGCCCGTCTTTCGAGATGTAGAGTGTTTCGTCGGCCGAAGCCTCGCCTTGCGACGCGTGGACATTGACTTCAGAGAAGCCCGCGAGCGACGACGGTTTCGGGTCGCCGATCTCGACCTTGACCTGCGAGTTCCAAACGAAGACGTGGCGCACGTAGGCTTCGAGCGTGGCCTTGTCGAGCGCGGATTTTTTCGCAGGCGTGGCATCCGCTGCGAAAAGCGCCAGCGCGGTAAGAAATGTTAACGAGATATTCCGGAACATTGTTATTTATTGTAGCGGGCGGAGGGCCGGACGTGTCCGGCCCCTACGCGGGCAAAATCCGTTACAGCACCGGGCCGATGCGCCACGGCACGAATTCTTTGTGCCCCAGCCGCTCCGCACAGGTCTTTTCACCCGACGCCACGCGCAGCACGGTATCGAAAATCTGCCGCCCCACGGCTTCGAGGCTCTCTTCGCCCTCGGCGATCACGCCGGCGTTGATATCCATGTTGTCGCGCATGCGGCGGTAGGTGTTGCTGTTGGTCGCAATCTTGATCACGGGAATGGTGGGAAAACCGATGGCGCTGCCGCGGCCCGTAGTGAACGCGATCAGATTGCAGCCGCCCGCAGCGAGTCCCGTGAGCGACACGGGATCGTACCCCGGCGTATTCATGAAGACGAAGCCGGGCGAGGTGATGCGCTCGGCGTAATCGACGGCGTCCATCATCGGGGTGCTGCCCGCTTTCGCCGCCGCGCCCAGGGATTTTTCGAGAATATTCGTCAGCCCGCCGTCTTTATTGCCCGGCGACGGGTTGTCGTTGAAGCTTCCGCCGAAGCGGTCGAGATATTTCTTGTAGCTCGTAATGAAGCTCAAGAATCGCTCGGCGACTTTCCGGTTCCGCGCGCGCCGCACCAGCAGATGCTCCGCGCCGAAGCATTCCGTCGTCTCGGCCAGCACGGCGGTTGCTCCGATGCGCGCCAGCATGTCGCAGCAGATGCCCAGCGCGGGATTCGCCGTGATCCCCGAAAAGGAATCCGACCCGCCGCAGTTGAGGCCTAGCACGATCTTCGATGCCGGAATCTCGGTGCGTTCTTCGCCCGCCGCGCTTTCGATCAGCGAGTGAATCTCGCGTCGCGCGGCTTCGAGCGCCCCGCGCGTCCCGCCGCTCCCTTGCAACGTCATCCCCACCAGGCGCGACGAGCGCGGCGCATTCGGCCCGAGATAATGATCGATCTGGTTGACTTCGCAACCCAGGCCGAGAATGATCGCCGCCGAAACATTGGGATGCGCCAGCACGCCCGCGAGTGTGCGCCGCAACTGCTCCGTATCCGGCCCGATGGTGTGCCCGCAGCCTTCGCCATGCGGAAACGCGACCACGCCATCGACATTGGGCGGCAGCTTTTCGTCGTCGAAACTCGCGGCGATCAGTTCGGCGGTGTGCGCCGCGCAATTGCTTGCCGCGACCACCGCGATGTAATTCCGCGTTCCCGCGCGGCCATCCTCGCGCAGATAGCCGCGAAACGTGGGCACATTCTTGGGCAGGGCAGGGTAGGGAATTTCGCCTTGCGGAAACTCGTAGGCGAACGTCAGTTCTTCGAACGAAATATTGTGGGTGTGGACGTGCCGGCCGGGCTCAATCGCGAGTTTCGCCCGGCCGATCGCCTGCCCGTAGCGGTGCACCATCTCGCCCGGCTGAATGCGCGCCACCGCGACCTTGTGGCCCGCCGGAACCGCATCGAGCACAGTGATGGCGACGCCATCCACCCGCAGCTTCATCCCCGCCGCGAGCGGCACGCGCGCGATGGCCACGTTATCGAGCGGGTTCAAATGAATCGCCGAATTCTCTTCGGTTGGCAGCTTGGCAATTTCCAGCAGTTCCATGGTTACCTCATTAGAACAAGTTCCGCCGCCTGCTCGCCCGCGTGCACATGTAGCTTTCCGGCGACGGCATGCACCCAAAGCCCAGTGCCGTCTTTCGGAACCGGAATGTCGGCCGGCCCGTCCACAACCACGAAGTTCGGTGTCTCGGTGTTCTCCAGCAGCTTGCCGATATGGACGTGCAGGTGGCACTGCGAGCGCCGCTCGTCACCGTTCAACGCGACGCCCCACTGATCGCCCCACAGCGCCTTGGCCTTTTCGATGGCCGCGGTCCACAGCGCGAGGCGCGTCTCGGACGGAACATCCACCAAGAAATGAACATGCGCCCGCGGCAGGACCAGCCAGCGGTTGGGCTTGTTTGGATTGGCGTCTTTCAGGAAAAACACCGTCTCATCTGCCGGCTGCTTCTCCGCCTCGCGGCAGAGGCCGCATTCGCGCGCGGCCATGCTCTCGGCATTGGCGAGGTCGCAAACACAATTGCGGACATCGCCGTGGAGAAGGAGAGCAAGGACCAGGAAACCGGCAAGCCTGAAATATTTCACTTGAGTTAATTATAGAAGGTGGAGAGTGCCCTCTCGTCTGTCAGCGGCGTTCAGTGAATCGCCTCACTGTGGCGACTATTGGGTCAAATACACATACTCACCGGGACAGGCGGTGTCCTCCAGCCTGGCCGGAAAAGCCTTCAGCTCGCTTCCGTGCAACTCCAGGAACGCCGCGACGTCGCGGATGATCGGGTCTTTGTCGGCTTCCGGCCAGTCGGGGTCCAATGCAGGCATGCCCCTCAAGGCGCTCAATTCCCAGGCCACGATATCCTTAGCGCGAACAGGCCGCTCCTGGCCAGGCGGCACCTGTCGTGGATCGCTGCTCGGCTCCGCCGATCCCGCCCCGCCGTTATTCAGAGCAACTGAGAGCATGCCCTCGGGCGACCTCGTCGCCGTGCCGACAATCGAATTGTCCTCGAGAGCGGCCAAGACGGCCTGGCGATACGCCTGGAGCGTCAACAGAGGCGAGTTGATGCCACTGAGCTCGCGATTCGGCGCGAGCGGCGCATCCGGCCGATTGAAGAGCCAGTCCGCAGTCTGCTGCATGACGGCATTGTCCGGGAATATCCAGAGAGGCGAGAGATCTGATGCAAGAAATCCGGGCTGGGTAGCTCGCTTGCGAATGAGCTCGGACCATTCGGCGGCGGCGTGTGAATCCCCGGCGGACATACGAGCAACGGTGAAAAGGCTGTCGCTGCGGCACGCTTCGAGGTCTGACGCAAAACGGGAGATGGGAGCTTTAGGATCCCATAGGTACGCCATCAGAGCCATGCGGCATGCCGTCTCCGGCTTGTCCGACAGAGCCAGCAGCGCGGCCCGCTGCACCAGTAACTGAGTGATAGTCGGGTCCCGATGCGCCCGCAGTGACTCGCCGAACGGCTTTGGAACCGGCTTGTCCGGGCTGCAGCCTCCCGGCGTGATGCTGGTCATCGCGCCGGTACGCTGGACGTCGGAACGCAGCGTGATCCACTCGGCGCTTTCCAGCCATTGGTCGGCAGTAGCCAAGTCGTCAGCGAGCAATTCAAAATTGCGCGCGACCACATCGCCGTTCTTGCGCTTTTGCCACCAATCTCGCAGCTCCGGCGGTGTGGCGTCGCGAACAAAGCCCGACATATGCAGGATGTCGCTTAGTATGTTTTTCGCCACCTCGCTCACCGGTATTGGCGTGCGCTCAGGGTACCAAGGTCGGCCGTAATCGACGGTTCGGGTCAGCCGCTGGTCGTGCTCGTATGCATCGAGCAATGGCTCGACGGCCGCCTCACCTTCCAGTGTTAACAACTTGTATACCGGATCGAACGAGTATTCGAGTTGGCCTGGAAAGGTCATCTGCGCTCCGCGGACGTCCTCCAGCCGGTCGATCAGATACGCAGTGCGCTCGGCTTGCGGCCTGCGCAGAAACGCCCCGGTTTCGGGATCGCTACTCTTTCCATCGGCCAGCGCGCGAAGGTCGAGCTTCGGCCGCGAAGGCTCGCGCAGCCGTCGCCGCGAATCGGCTAAGAGTGCCGGGACTGGTTTGAGGAATGAGGTGTCAGTCGCCTGCAGTGTTTCGGTGTCGCGGAACTGTTTCCTTATTTCCAGAACGTGCTTCTCCCAGCTCATCAGCGATTCGCCGATGTCCACTGCTTGCTGGTCGTCATCCAGGTCTCGTGCACTGTTCAAACGCCAAAATGCCGACCCGAGCCAGGATCTAACCACAGTACCCAAGAACTGCGTACCGTTCTCTTCGTGGTGGAGGCTGAACAGAGCATTGCGAAATGGGAGATTTGATTCGGGAGCCTTCCACAACTCCTCCGCCAGGTCCGCCCTGCCCAGCCGAAGTAACAGAGCGATCGAAACGGGTGCGAGTGTGGTCGGCGACCCCAAGTAGAACCAGAAATGCGCATTGGCCGGCGGCGCCTCGCTCCAAAGGGGAATCCTTCCACTCCAGGGCTTTGCTGCTGCGATGATGTGGACGTCGGCGTCGAGATCAGCCGCCGGCCCCACGGTCAGGACTCGATAGATCAAGCCGTTCCAGCCGACGGCATACTCCCGCGAGAACACCCAGGCATGCGTCCGCAAGCGGCCGGTCGATTCTGGCGAGTATAACCAAGGAACCGCGAACGCGATGTCGCGGTACTCGCCGCCCCTGGGATCGGCAAGACCTGCGTCAAACAACGCTCGCGCCGCGTCCACTACATATTCAGGAATGCCCTTAGCATCCGGTGGTGTCCATGGTTGATGCTGCGCGGGAGGCTCCGGCAGCGCCGCATTCGCGACCCGTAGCAGGGAGAGCGCGGCGAGAACGAACGTGCTGCTCTTGATCACTGCATCTGATCGTAGTGTAGCGCCGTAGGCGGCATCCCATCCCCCCACGCTATACTCATCACCATGCCCCAAGCCCAACTCGCGGTTTCCAAAGCGAAAGATCCCATCTCCTGGCTCTACCCTCCCATCGAGCCTTATAACACGGGCCGGCTCCAGGTCTCAGCCGTTCACGAGATTTACTTCGAGGAAAGCGGGAACCCCTCGGGCAAGCCGGTTGTGTTTCTGCATGGCGGACCGGGCGGCGGCTCGGATCCCAAGCAGCGGCGATTCTTCCACCCCGAAAAATACCGCATCGTGAATTTCGACCAGCGCGGCTGCGGCAAAAGCACGCCCTATGCGTCTCTCGAAGCCAACACCACCTGGGAGCTTGTCGCCGACATCGAGAAACTCCGCGAGCACCTTCACATCGAGCGCTGGCAGGTCTTCGGCGGATCCTGGGGCTCGACGCTCGCGTTGGCGTACGCCGAAACACATCCCGACCGCGCGACCGAGATCATTCTCCGCGGCATCTTTCTACTGCGCAAAAAGGAAATCGACTGGTTCTATCAGGGCGGCGCGTCCATCATTTATCCCGACGCCTGGGAGCCGTACCTCGCCCACATCCCCGAAGCCGAGCGCGGCGACCTGCTCACCGCCTACCATCGCCGCCTGACCAGCGAGGACCACGCCGTGCAGCTCGCCGCCGCCAAGATTTGGAGCGGATGGGAGGGCGCAACCTCCAAGCTCCTGCCCGATGCCGATTTCACCGCCCACTACGAAGAGGATGAGTTCGCTCTCGCCTTCGCGCGCATCGAGTGTCATTACTTCATGAACAAGGGATTCCTCGAAACCGACGACCAGCTGCTGCGCGACGCCACGCGCATCCGCCAGATCCCCGGCGTGATTGTGCAGGGGCGCTACGACGTTGTCTGCCCCATTGATAGCGCCTGGGCTCTCCATCGCGCCTGGCCCGAAGCCGAGCTCATTGTGACTCCCGACTGCGGCCACAGCGCGTTTGACCCGCCGAACACGCGGGCGCTGGTGGCGGCGACGGACAGGTTTGGGGGGTAGGGCGCCGAACCTGCGACGCGCCGTCCGGTGTTGTTCTGACCTCCGATGCCAACCGCAAAATCTGGCGCATTTATCAGCCACATGACGATCGAGAGCCCCGTTGCGCTCGTTCTTCAGAAATATCTCCGCTTAGCCTTTGGACCGGATTTTCGAGTGTTTGTCGCGAGTGACGCCACAAGCATAGGCGGCGGAAAAAAGTGGTTCAACCACATC
>JASHOO010000297.1 GCA_030041035.1 Bryobacteraceae bacterium
TGCGGCGAAGGAGTAAAGCGGCTGCGGGGAGATCGCGTCGAACAGAGGATTGATCGGATCGGTCCACGCTGCTTGCAGCCCCGTGTCGGCTTGAAAACGGTACCAGGTAGTGTTCCGCTCATTGATGTCGTAGTCTACCCTCGCCGTCTGCACCTGTTCACGATCGTCGCTCGAATGAGATACGCTTTGCCGGTTCGCGCATCCGTTTCCGTTGGGAGGATAACCCGCCGCCGAACTTCCATCGCTGTTGAACGGACATCCCAGAATTGGCAACGGCGTCCCGGACGTATTCTGATACAGGCTGAACATCTGACGGTAGAACGGTACCAGTTGCGGCGCAGGCTGGTAGATGGCGCCGGTCACGGCGTCCGTACCGCCGAGTGGCAATTGTTCCAGGACATATTTTTGAAATGCCGGCGTCGGCACGGTTGTCGCGGTTACGATCGGCAGCGCAATCCGCACCCATTCGCTATCAAAGAAGAAAAAGAGCTTGTCGTTTAGGATCGGCCCTCCCAGGCTGCCGCCGAAGTGGTTCACAGTAGATCGCGGTTTGTGATTTCCCTGGGTCGAGTTCGTGAAAAAATCGGCGGCATTGAACCTCGATCCGTTCCAGAGCTCGTACAGATTTCCATGAAACTGATTCGTGCCCGACTTGGTCACATAGTTCACTTGTGAGGCGCCATACCGGCCCTGGTCGACTGTGTAGGTCAGTGTGTTGACCGTTACCTCGGCAATCGAATTCAGACCCAGCACCAGATTGGTCGAGAGGCCGCTGTTCAGGTTCGTGAGGGGATCGTTGGTTTCGAGCCCATCCACAATATAACCGTTCGAAAGGGCAGGCAAACCGTTGAATTGCACGTTTCCATAGCCATTAGATCCGCCGACGAAATCGTTGCTACTGCCGGCCGTATTCATCAACGCCCCCGGCGCGAACTGCAACGGATATGTCAGGTCACCACCGGGATTGGGCAGGTTCTCCAGCGATGGCGCGTTTAGCGTCGTGGTGGTATTGGGATTTTCGGGAACGACCAAAGGCGCTTCCGTGCTGACTACCACCTCGTTTTTCGCCGCAGCCAGCCTCAGAGTGAAATTGACGGTTTGCGTTTGCCCCAAACGGGCGAAAACAGTGTCATTCGTTTGCGATTCGAACCCGTCTGCCATCGCCTTAACGCTATAGGAGCCCGGCTTCAACTGTGGGAAATGGAAGCGGCCGGCCTCGTCGGTTGTCGCGCTGCGTTTCAATCCGGTCTCGTTGCTGAGAATCGTAACCGTCGCACCGGGAAGGGCGGCTCCGCTGGGATCGCTCACGGTGCCAGCGATGGCACTGGTGGTCTCACCTTGCGCGGACAGGCGCGCGGGAGCACAGATGAACAAGCCCAGAACCGCTAAAAAACGCCCCTCTCGTATCAACACTGAATTAGGTTAGACTAAAATATTATTTAACGTCAACAAAGATGCCCAATTTAAACTGTGCCCGACACCAATTCTTGTTCGGGTGTACCCTATGTTAGTGTCGCCTAACCCACAAAAAACGTCCGTCCACGCCACGTCTGAGTCCGTTGACGACTACCTCAAGGCGATCCTGGAGCTAGGGGGCTCAGAGGAAGCCCTGGTTACTACCAACGCTCTGGCCGAGCGCCTTGGCATTCGCACCCCCTCCGTAACAGGAATGTTGCAGAAACTGTCATCCGAGCGCCCGACCCTGGTCCATTACGAAAAACACCGAGGCGTCCGGCTCGCTCCGGCCGGCAAGCGGCGCGCCTGGGAACTTGTTCGGCATCATCGGCTGCTCGAACGGTTTCTTCACGATGTGCTGAAATATTCCTGGGACGAGGTGCACGAGGAGGCAGAACGGCTCGAACACTTTATCTCGGAGCGATTCGAGGATCGCGTCGCGGCCATCCTGGGCGATCCCGAAATTGATCCGCACGGACATGTGATCCCTCACAAGTACGCGCAAGGCATGTTCCGGAACGAAGTAGAACTCGCTAGATGGCCGCTCCGCACGCCGGCGACCATCACGAGCGTCTCGGATCGCAACGCCGCATCTCTGCGGGAGATCGAGCGGCTCGGGTTAAAGCCTGGTGTGACTGTAACCATTGAGGACGTGAACTCTTCCGGGTCCTTATGTGTACGGCTGCCCGGCCAGATGGATGTTGTTCGCATGAACAAGAATCTGGCAGGGTCGATCTTCGTGACGGCTACGCCCTGATGTGATCCATAAACGGCGCTGTAGAACGTGCGGACGTGCCAGTTGGATGCCGCGAGGTTTCAGGCGCTGGACAGATGGATTCGCGATCTGCGGTCCTCCCACGAGACTTCGAGACACCAACGCTGGCCCACGCCGATTTGGTGATTCCGCAAGGGCTCGACGACACCACTCTGGCGCGAGCAATTACCGGACGGCCACTTCGTGTGATCGCCAGGTTGCGACCTGGAATGACGCTGTCGCAAGCTCAGGCAGTTGGCGGCGCGATAGTCACCCGCATGCTACCGGACAATCAGGCCGCGCTTGCGCCCCAAGCCAAGCCTAGTGTCCGGACGCTGCGCGATCTTCAGGTGGGTGACGCCAGGCTCGTTTCTTGGTTTCTGCTGGGTGCCGTGATTGCCGTACTCCTGCTGGCGTGTGCGAACGTTGCCAACCTTTTGTTGGCGCAAAGCGTTATACGGCAACGTGAACTGGCGATCCGTGTAGCTCTGGGTGCGGACAAAATCAGGCTGGTGCGTTTGGCGCTTTCGGAGAGCTTGCTCCTGGTGTCGCTTGGTGGTGCTGCCGGCTCGCTCCTAGCGTACGGCTTGCTGAAGTTGTTTGTGCATGCGGCACCCGATGGCATTCCACACCTAAGCCAGGCTGAAATTGATATGCGTGTGCTCGCTTTCACAGTTCTGTGTTCGCTCTCTTGCGGGCTGATTTTCGGAATGGCTCCTGCACTTGCTCAACCAACTCTCGAGGCTCTTTCGGGAAGTCGTTCTGTCGCGGGTCGGCGAGGCTACGCGAGCCAGGTGTTGATTGTCGCCCAGCTTGCCTTTTCCTTGGCGCTTCTCACTGCGGCTGGGTTGCTTGTGCACGCGCTCTGGAGAATCCAGCAGAGACCACTAGGGCTGGAAGCACAGCAAGTGATGACCGCATCTATTTCGCTTTCACGTGAGGGCTATCAAGACGTCGGCCAGCAATTAGCGTTCGCAGAGGAGCTGGAAAAGCGCCTGAGCAACACGGCTGGCTTGGTGACGGTGGCCATCAGCGATTCGTACCCGCCTGAAATCCCGCTGCGGTCGAAGCCGATGGGGGCTCTGGAAGTCGACGGACTTCCAGCGGAATCACCAAGGGTGGGTCCTGTCGTGTGGCGTGCTGTCACGCCGGCATATTTCTCAGCGTTGAGAATCCCCATTATTCAGGGCCGCGGATTCACAGAGCAAGATCGCGATCCTGGGCGCGATGTCATGATCCTGAGCCAATCGCTTGCCCGCCGTCTGTTCCATAAGCTTGATGTGGTCGGGCACTCTGTGAATGGCGTGGAGATTGTAGGCGTTGCTGGCGATGTGCGGAATAGCGGCGGCACGGCAAGCGACGATCCGGAATACTATGTGCCTCGCAGCCACGCGGCTGACGCCTTTATTTACCGCTATCCTGACGAACTTCGACGTGTGGCAGTGATCATCCGAACCCCACTGGCACCTGAAGCCACCAGCCAAGCGATTCACAGCGTTGTCAAAGCCCTTGACGGTGCCCTACCTGTAAAAATCGAAACCATGGCAGCGACCACCGGACGTCTTTCCGTTAGGCCGCAATTCAACGCCATGCTACTAGCTCTCTTTGCGGCCATCGCACTAGCGCTGTCGGCTTGCGGTGTGTACGGATTGCTGGGATTTCTGGTAGCCCAGCGAACGCGCGAAATTGGTGTGCGAATCGCCCTTGGGGCGACGCCGATGGCAATTTTTAATACGGTACTGAGAAAGGCGGGGTATTGGGTGGCCGCAGGTGTGGGCTGCGGTCTGATCCTTTCGAGTGCTATGTCTAGCGCCATCGGCGCGCTGCTTTATGGGGTCCCCAAGCTCGATCCCGCAGCATGGCTATTAGCAGTAACCGTGCTCGTCGGAGTAGCGCTTTGTGCTGCCTTGTGGCCTTCTTGGCGTGCTGTCCGCGTCGATCCGGTGGAGGCGTTGCGTCACGAATGAGACGTGGATAAGTCGATACCATCAAGAGCAACAAGCATCACTGCGACACAACTTCCCTACTCGTCGCAGCATTAACACGGGACGAAAACGAGCAAGCGCACATGAGCCCCCCAAACGACGATCTCGCAAATTGGTACGACATCGAGTCCGCTAGATTGGAACTGGCAGCGCGATGCTGAACAGAGGCCAATCGATCGGATTGCGGAACGGGCAGGGGGCGCAACAGGAGGTTATCGAGAATGCTGAAAGTCGCCGCATAGCGCGCCTCTTCCGTGGGCATCCCACCTTTCCGGTTCTCTTCGGCCTGCATTTCCAGGTGAAATTGCATTTCCTCTTCGAGGTCGCGATCAAAGCGGCCGCGGCCGAACAAGACGCGCAGACGTTGCCAGAGTTCATTCACAGCGCAAGGCCTCGATTGGATTGATTTTCGTAGCGTGGCGGGCTGGTATCAAGCAGGCGATCAAGGCCACCACCATGAGCAGCGCCGCGCACGCCACAAATGTCGATGGTTCCGCGACGTCGACTCCATACAGTAGACCGCGCAGTAGCGGGGTGAGAACGAACGCGCCTGCCAGGCCAAGGCCGGCACCAAAAACCGCCAGAATGCCCGCTTCTTTTACAACGGCGCCGAGGATAGCGTTGCGCGATGCCCCCAGCGCGATGCGTATTCCGATCTCGTGCGTTCTCTGCGCGACGGAGTACGAGACAATTCCATAGATTCCCAATGTAGCCAACACGAGTGCGAACCCGGCGAACAGCGCCATGATTTCGGCCTGGAACCGCCGGGATGCAATGGAATCCGCCACAAGCTGCTTCATGACGGCCACATGCGTGACGGGCAGCTCCTTGTCCAGGCGCCAAATTTCGGATTTCACGGCCGTCGTGAGCCTGGCGGGGTCTGCGGCGGAACGCACCGCCAGCGCGAATTCCTGCGGCGAGAATTGCCAGAACGGTACGTAGATGTATGGCTTCACCTCGGAATCGAGCCCGGACGCCCGCGTGTCGTCAACGATGCCGACCACGGTAACCGGAGGGTTCTGTTTGAACCGGCGGCCCACCGGATTGGCCACGCCCGGCCAGACGCGCCGCGCTGCGCTTTGGCTCACGATGGCGACCGGGTTTACCCCACGATCGGCGGCGGTGAACTCGCGTCCGGCACGGAGGCGTATCCCGAGAGTGCGGAAGTAAGAGGGCGTGATGGCGCGGGCCCGCATCACTGTCCAGCTTTTTGGGTCGTTCGGATTCGGGTTATCCTCGGCGATCCACCCCCATCCTTCGCTTTCTCCCGTAAGCGGCAGTGTGCTCACGGCCGCCGCCGCAGTCACGCCGGGTAAGACAGAGCAGTTCGCGGCGAACTGCTCGACAAGAGCCGTGCGGCGCTGATCATCATATTTCGTGTCCGGCAAGGAGAGGCGCATGGTCAGGACATTCTCAGCGTGAAAACCGAGCGGAGTGCTGGAGACGTTCACGAAGCTTCGGGCCAGAAGGCTCGCGGATATCAGCAGAACGAGGGACAAGGCGAACTCGGCAATCACCAGCGCTTTTCGTAAGCGCGAAGGCGCCTGGGTGGCGCCGCGCGTTTCGGCCTTCATCGCGTCGATGGGAGCGCGGCGCGCGGAATCCAGGGCGGGCGCAATTCCGAATAGCAAGGTTGTAATCAGGGTCAAGCCGAATGCGAATGCGAGCACGCGCGCATCGAGCGCGACGCTTTCGGTGCGAGGAAGTCCAGCCGGGGCCACGGCCACGAGCGCGCGGCTTCCCAGGCCGGCAATGGGAATTGCGAGAGCGGCGGCGCAGAGCGCGAGCCCCAGGGCTTCGGTCAGAAGCTGGCGGATGATGCGGGTCGCCGAGGCGCCGAGCGAGAGGCGGATGGCAATCTCAGCCCGCCGCCGGAGTCCCCGTGCGAGCAGCAGGTTGGCCACATTCACGCACGCGATCAGCAGCGCCAGGGCAACCGCGCCGAACAGGATGAGAACCGGCGTCCGTACCTTGCCGGTGACGCTATCTTCGAGTGTGCGAAGGGTAACCATGGGGGCATGGGCGCTCGATTGGCCGCTGGGCATGGAGCGCTTCACGATGGCATTCAGCTCTGCACGGGCCTGTCCCGGCGGGATGCCGCGCCGCAGACGCGCGATCATTCCAAAATTGAAGCAACCGTCGCAGGTTCGCTCCCAGTCAACGAGCGCCATAGGCCGCCACATCTGCGCAGGCGGGAACGGGCCAACGAAGGAGGGTAATTCCGGACCATCGGGGAACTGAAACCCCGCAGGCATGACGCCGATGATGGTGTGAGGAGCGCCATTCAAAATCACTTTTCGGCCGAGCACGCGCGAATCGCTGCCGAACTGCCGCTTCCACAGTCCTTGACTGATCAGGACGACCGACTCGTGGCCCGAGCGATCTTCGTCGGGGGTGAACGCGCGTCCTAACAGTGGCTGGATTCCCAGCAGATCAAAGAGCCCGGCCGAAACTCGGGCAGCGGGGACGCGCTGCGGTTCGCCTTCCCCGGCCAAGTTAAAGGACCAGTTGACGAACAGCGCTGCCTGCTCGATGGAGCGCGCTTCGCGGCGAAATGCATCGAACAGGGGTGCGGTGATGGATCCATCCAGTGAAACGGTGACCAGACGCTCGGGTTCCCGGTAGGGCAGCGGCCTGAGCAGGACGGAATCGACGACGCTGAAAATCGCCGTCGTGGCGCCGATGGCCAGGGCCAATGAGAAAACCGCGATTGCCGTAAACCCGGGATCTCGGCGGAGCGTGCGGAGGGCGTATTTTAAGTCCTGGACCAATCTCTGTACTGGTTCCCATCCCCAAACGCCGTCGCTCGTTTCCTTCAGCAGCATCGCATTTCCGAACTGCCGCCGCGCAGCATAACGCGACTCTGCGACCGGGATGCCGCTCTGGCGATTCTCCTCGGCCTGCATGTCGAGGTGGAATTGCATTTCCTCTTCGAGGTCGCGGTCGAATTGGCCGCGGTGGAACAAGACCGCCAACCTTCGCCGCCATTCGCTGAGCCACGCCACAAGTGCCGTCCTTTCATGCAGGCTGGATCACACGGAAAGTCGCCTGCATGACCCGCGTGAAAGCGGAAACTTCCTCTGCCAGTTGCTTACGTCCTGCCGGGGTAAGCCGGTAGACGCGTGCCCGCCGCTTTGGGCCAACCTGCACCCACTCGGCTGTCACCCAACCCTTCAGCAGGATTCGTTGCAGAGCTGGATAAAGTGAACCCTCTTCGACTTGCAGTTGATCCTCGGATGTACGCTTAATGTGCTGCGCGATCGCGTAACCGTGTAAAGGCCCACGAGATAAGGTCTGAAGAATCAGCATTTGCAAGGTACCGGGCAAGACGTCTGCGCCCGGACTGTTTTGAAACCTTTGCATAGCTGAACTATGCATCAGGATGGAAAAACAGTCAATAATGTCTTAATATCATCTGCAGCAAAACCGCCCTCGGCGCCCAACCGGCGAATGTGATTGCGCTAGCTCCCTAGATTGTCAAGGGGTCAGTATTCGATCAACACCCGCGAGGATTCTGACCGTCCCGCACGTACCGTTTCGGGCCAGAAAAGGCGTTCGAGTGACCTGTGGCCGGAGGCTCGAGCTTACACTTTCAACCGACGACATGCACCAGAGAGGGCGCGATGAGGTACGAACAGGTCCCGCTGGTACCGATGCAAACTCCTCCAGCAGGATCGATAATGTGACCGTGAAAGTCCTTGTAATCGACGTAGGTGGCACACACGTGAAGTTGCTCGCTACTGGGAGAAAAACTCGCGTAGAGATTCCTTCCGGACCCGACATGACTGCGGCGAAGATGGTGCGAGACGTTCAAAAGTTGACAATAGGATGGAGTTACAACGCCGTATCCATCGGCTATCCAGGGCCGGTCGTGCATAACCAGCCCATTGCTGAGCCGCATAACCTTGGCCGAGGCTGGGTCGGCTTCAATTTTCCCAAAGCGTTTGGCCGCCCCGTGCGGCTCATCAATGACGCAGCCATGCAGGCGCTCGGGAGTTACGAGGGCGGCCGAATGCTCTTCCTCGGTCTGGGTACGGGGCTAGGTTCCGCGATGATTGTCGACGGAATTCTCGAGCCAATGGAATTGGCGCATCTACCGTACAAGAAACGGCGAACCTACGAAGATTATGTCGGACTGCGCGGGCTAAAGCGCCTCGGTAAAAAGAAGTGGAGGCGTCACGTGGCAGATGTAGTCCAGAAGCTCAAAGTTGCGTTGGAGGCCGACTACGTCGTCCTCGGCGGTGGCAACGCCAAGCTGCTGAAAAAGCTGTCTCCTAGAGCCAGGCTAGGCGACAACAACAACTCCTTCCGAGGTGGTTTCCGCTTGTGGCAGCGGAGTGATGAACGTGTTGGTACAAAACGCAGGCTGCAGTGGCTATGAAGCAGTGAGCGGGATAACTAGGCAGGACGTTGGACTTGTGAGCCAGCGTGGCTGCCGCTAGCACCAGCATGAAAGCGGCAAACCCAGCATCGCCGAAAGAATGATGCGCGCAATCGCCCGTGAAGCAGAGGACCAAGCCAATTCCGGTCCAGACTTTCAGCACAGGCCGCCAAATCCTCTCAGTACGCCCGTCCCACCATGACTGTCCTACCGCACATAAATGTGGGTCGGGCCCTCGATCTTTAGGCCGGGCACTTCGGTCCGCAGCTTCACGGGTTGGATGCCCTTCTCGTTCAACGCTTCTATAGTGAGCTGGTACTGATTATCGAGTCGATCTTGAAAGTCATTCAGGAACGGCGAAATTGTTACCGGATCGGTGAAACCCTGGAAGTAGGCATAGCCGCCGGTTTCCTGGCTGACCTCGCTGAGACGGGACTGCGCGATGTTGGTTGCCCAGGCGCTACGGTCATCGAGGCCCGCGCCGCGAAGATAAATGGAATAGACCATCACACCCTGCTTTAGAGTGTCGCGGATTGCCGTGTCCACGTAAGGATCGTCCATAACCGCCGCGCCGTAGTAGCGATCTATGCCATCCGTCAACATCAGCACTGCTCGCCGGCCGGTTGGTTGTTTCGACGGCCAATGCTTCACAAGATCTGAAAGCGCAAAGTAAGGGCTGCCATTCTCGCCCGGAATGGCCGCCGGTAGACGCAAAGCGCTGGCTGCTTTCTGGTGATCCGGGGTGAATGCCTCTGCCAGAGCGAAGGTCCCGTTCCGCATGTAACCGACTGCCACCTCGGTCGTAGCTGGTAAAGATTCGAGAAACATCTTCAGCTCGGGTAATTGGATACTGAGGCTGGATGACCGCGTGGAATCGTCCAGGAAAACGAAGAGTTGCATGTCCGCCATGTCGCCCGCCAGGCGCTGCAAGCTAAGTACAGGCGCGGGAGTTTTGCCCTGTAGAACCGTCACATCGCCGGCTTCCAGGTTCGCCGCTTGACTGCTGCCAGGTGCCGGACGCAGAGTCACCACAATCTGAGTTGGAACGCCTGTGGCATCCGGAATGGAAGCCGAAATCCCGGGATTCGCGGCCATGAGCGCCACGGAAATCATCCCAATTACCACGCCTTGTTCCATCTTCATCTCGCAACCTCGTGCGCCCCTTCTACGTTGTTAGATGCAGGCTTTGGTGTTTGGGTTGCCGATATGACTTGTCACTATCCGCGCGAAGAATCTCGGTGACGGTCTCCAAACGACGCTCTGATAACTTGTCAGCCTTCCCGGCCGCGTGAACGCGCCACTCCCATGAGAAGGCCGGGCCGGTCCATTCACTTTTTGGTCGTGCGATTCGTACAACCGACTGCCGACCAACGGCAGGCACATCTCACCTTCAGTCTTTACTTCTTAGGAAGCTTTTTTCTTCGACTATCGATGCTGCCGATGGCCGACCAGCGTGAGGCGCACCATGCTGCCATCCCGAATTCTCAAATCACCGATTCGCGCTACTTCCATCCGCACTCTTTATGGAGCTATGGCTCCGGAGCCCTGAAAAGGCTGGCGGCGGCGGTTCGATTCCGTCCCTGGTCACCATGTTTTCAATTAGTTACAGACCTTCCAAAACGCGCTATAGCATCCCGGGCACGCGGCTCGTCGGTCCGGCACCCACGGTAGCATGCCGATTCGACAGGGTGCGCCAACTTCGTTTACAATATATAGTAACCAAGCGAGAGCCGTCTAAACCGCCGAGAACGGCTGGCTCCTCTTTCTTGTAAGAAGGAGGATGGGCATGGCCGCTACGCGGGTTCTCTCCATCGAAGTTCAAGAGCTGATTGCACGCATCAATATTCGGATAATACAAACAGACAAGATCGTCGCTATCAGCCGAGGGCGAGTGCGGGCGACGCACCACATCATGAACCCGCGCATCGCTACTTCAGAAAAGTCCGATTGCTTATCCTACGAGAACGATCGGGCAGCCCCGCCGATCGTGAATCCGGCGTAAGGCATTCACATGGCAAAAGTTGGCATCGAGCTGACGATGGAAGAGCTGCAAGCCCTTCTAACCTTGGCCAGTAATCAATTCTTCCGGATGAAATATATTGACCCAAAAATTCCGGGGCACAAAGAGCGCCCCGACGAGTTACGTGCAGCTCAATCGGCGGTGCAAGTTCTCGAAACTGCATTCAAGGCTAAGAAGGGGATCAAGCCAACACGTAGTGAACCCACACGCAGGAGGACGGCAAGAGCGGCAGTTTGAAGTGTAGTCGCTGGCATTCGTTAAAAACACTGCGCGAGGCCAAATCAGGTGACGAAGCAAACCTGGTTCCTTTGTCCCAATTGCAAATCGAGTCGCGTTCGAGCATCACGGTCTCTTATTAGTTGGCTATTGCGTATTTTCGGGCGCAAGGTCTACAGGTGCGCACTTTGTGAGAAGCATTTTAGCGTCTCAGTGGCTTGGGGTGGTTTCCCTTCTTTGAAGCCCGGTGACGAATGATAATCGAAAAGGGGATTTGGATGACGAACATTTATGTCGGGAATCTAAGCTTCCAGACAACGCAGGATGATCTGCACGCTGCCTTTTCCCAATTCGGGAACGTGGAGCGTGTGAACATGATGACGGATCGCGATACCGGGCAGCCCCGTGGCTTCGCCTTCGTCGAAATGACTCGAACGGACGAAGCACAGAAAGCGATTTCCGGTTTGAATGGTGCTGATTTGCACGGCCGCACACTTAACGTGAGTGAAGCGCGCCCCAAGCCTGCACGCGGGGGCGATCGAAACGACTTCGGTGGACGCCGAAAGAGCGGCGGCGGAAGGCGTAGCTGGTAGCCGTCCCTATAATTCTGACAGGTTGATTATGGAATTTATGCTCGTGGGTTTCAATCAGTTGAATTCAATCCGCCAGTACCATTTCGAAGTAGTTGCGGAGGATAGAAGTCGGCGGCAGGTAACCATAGAGGCCGATCTGGGTTTAATTCGTAATTACGGAATTCCACTTCAGGAACTGCCGCTATTGTGTAGGCGTCTGCTGGAAAGCCGAGCAAAGATCGAAACCACCGTATTTGCGGAAAGCGACATGGTGCAATATGTTCAGGAACGAGCCGCTCAGGCCAATGCATCGATGGAGAAACGTCAGCGGCATCGACCATCAGGTTCCAGTCGCGTTGGACAGGCATGGCGCGGATCGTCATCGACGCCAAACAACAGGTAACCGGATTGGCTGAAGTCAAGTTCGTGACGGCGACGCTGAAAGCAAACACAAAAATGGCAAGACCTCAGAGCACTTTGACAGCTCTGGCTCTGTTAATCGTGTTGCCCGCCTGCGCGACCGTGGCAACGGTGCCCGTTCCCCGCGATTATCGTTTACGCTTTTTTCACACGCACACAGGCGAACGGCTGGACATCGTCTATCGAGAGGATGACCGCTACCTTCCGGAAGCGCTCGCGAGGCTCAATCACTATCTGCGCGACCACCGAACCGGGGATGTCCACGAATATGATCCCAAGGTTTTCGACTTGCTGTACGACCTCACCGCCGTACTGGGCAAGCCGGGCGTCGAAATCGATGTGATCTGCGGCTATCGTACGCCATGGAGTAACGAATTCCTCCGCTCGCGCAGCAACGGCGTGGCACAGCATAGCTTACACCTGCGGGCGATGGCCATAGACATTCGAATCCCTGGTGTTGCGACGGCCAAGCTCCGTGATGCCGCGCTGGCCTTGCACCGCGGCGGCGTGGGCTACTACCAGAAGTCGGATTTCGTCCATGTGGATGTGGGGCGTGTCCGCCGCTGGTAACTCGGGGCGCTATTTGGGATACGGGTAACCCTTCGCCAGCACCCTTTCCAGGTCGGCGTCCAATCCGTAGATGTCGTCGAAGAACATCGCGTCGCCTGCTTCATTCACGACCGCGGTCCCATAGAGGATCAAAACCGGGATGGGCTTGGCAAGATTCACTTGCTGGTTATCTTTGCCGCTGTTCATGGCCTGCTTTATGCGCTCCAGATCCCATCCAGTGTTGTTCCGGAGCGCCCAGGCGGTCAATTCGGCAGGCTTCTCCACGCGGATACATCCATGGCTGAAGTCGCGGCGCGATTGGGAAAACAGCTCTTGCGCCGGAGTGCTGTGCAGATAAACGTTATGGCTATTGGGGAAAATCAGCTTTACCAGTCCAAGCGAGTTGGTCGGACCCGGCTTTTGGCGCACGGCCAGCTTTCCGGACCGGAGTTGTGCCAGGACATCGTCGTTAATCTCGCCCGATGTCACGATTTCCCCTTTCTGCGTAGTGACCTCGAATCCCTTCTTCGAGATGTAATTACGATCCTTCTGAATGTTCGGTACGATCTCCGACCGCTCGATGCTCGGCGGCACGTTCCAGTAAGGACGCAGGACCACATATTTCATGGTGTCGGCGAAGATGGGTGTCTTGTGGCCGTAGGCCTTGCCGACGATCACGTTCATTTCCAGGGCGATGCGGCCTTCCTCGTCCGTGCTGTAAGCTCGCAGGCGAAACTCGGGGATGTTGACGACGACCGGCGGCTGTGGGAAATCCTGCGGCAGCCAGCGCCAGCGCTCCAGCGTGAGTTGCATCTGCCGGATGCGGAAGCTCAGCGGCGTGTTGAGCGATTTGACGGTTTGCGCGCTCAATCGCCCGTCAGGCGGCAGACCATGCCGTCTTTGGAACCGCTTCACGGCATCCACCATCGGGCCTGCATACGTGCCGACCTCCGCGGCCGGCGGTGCGTCCGGCGGAAGATCACCGAGGAGATGCAGCAGCTTGGCCAAGCGCGGAAGGCCAGGATAGAGACTGCCCGGGGCAACCGTCTTCACCGGAATGGGCAACTGCTCTCCATCATCCTGGCGCGCCAGATCCAGATAGCGGAGCAAGGCCGCCTTCGTCCTTTGATAACCCGGGAATACAGGTTCAACCGTATCGAGCGCTGACGCGGGGTCGGATGCGGTCACGAGGTGTTGCCGTACGAAATCCGGCAAGTTGCATTTCTTCTGCTCGACATCGAGGCCAAACTCGAAGTGCTTGGGATTTACCTTGCCGATGTGTAGATCCGAGATGTAGCGCATCGTGCAAACGGTAAGTTCGGCATCGAACTTCCCCCGCTCCGGGTCGGACGCGTTGTTCAAACGGGCGAGGCGCTCCGACCAGCGGGGACCATCGTAGTCCTCTGCGCATAAGCCCTTCTCTTCCGCCTTTTGCAAGATGCTGATCACCCCGAGCGCCTGAGGAGTTGGTTCGCCGCCGCGGATCCAGGCGAGCGCGTACCCGCCGGGTTCATAGAAGTTTTTGACGTGCTGGCGATAGTCCGAGAAGTCGGACCACCGAAGGTCCTCAAGACGCCCCGCGTCGGCAATCTGACGCAAGGTCGCGTTAGTTTGGCCAAGGAGGGCCACGACGCTGCAAGCTCCAGCTAAGAGCCTCAGCGCCAACGAAACACCGTGAGATGAGGTTTTATGGTTCAACACGAAATCATCCTAACAAGCCATCGTCAACGCCTCGCCAATCCCCGATGGCTGGCACATCAAATAAACAACTTCGAGCCCATAGAACCACTTTGATGCAACTAAACGAAAATAGATGCTCCGCATTTACGCGAGAGCTGAACGGCGCCAGTGGCCTCCGCTCAGTTGCGATCAACTCGTCCACGAGCCGCCGACCAGAAGATTCAGAAATGGGTCGCGCGTCAGCACGGCTTTGTTCCTGAGAGCGCCTGGATTGCGCATTGCCGAGAGCTGTTCGGGATTGCGGCGCCCGCCGCGGCGGTGAACTTCGGACTGTTTGGAAAGTGACCGGAAGAGGGCGGCTGCCTATTAGAGTACTCGTTCGTTTATCTGGAGTGGGCCAAAACAAACTGCCGAACTGGGCCAGTTCAGGATACCGAAATCATCAATTCGACCAGGTTTGTTCGCACTCGTTCCCCAGCCTGCGCGCTTTTTAGCACCGCTAAGAATTTCTTAGTGAACTCCTGTTGCAGATGGAAATCCTGTGCGGCTTGCGACCTGTAGATCTCGTAAAAAACAAACGTATTGGGGTCGTCCTTTCGTACGGTCAGGTAAAACGCCTCGACACCAGACTCTGCCCGCACGAGCGGCAGATATTGGCGGGCGGCCTCGACCAGCTCCGCCCGGTGCTGCGGCTGAATCTTTGCTTCAATCAGCATGATTACTTTTTCGTTCGTCATCTGCGACTGCTCCTTTCGCCCACCTTGGCTGTAAGAGCAACCCCCGGGCCAGGATCATAGCATGACCTGCGGAAAAGGAACCGAAACCCGGCGACCCAAGAAAAGGGAGCATCCAGGGTCGCCACATTGATGGCCCGGGTGAAGCTGTATCGGAAGAATCGACCATGTGGAAATAGCTGCTGAGAATTCATCGGTTGCGTTAGCAGTAAGACACCCCTTCAAGACGGTATCGTCGTGAGTATATAGCGGAGAGCCAAATCATAGGGATTCAATTCCGACTTCGCAATGATTGGGACTTTGGGGGCCTTGTCCAGGTCAGCGATCGGCCCAGCGCAGTCCGAAAATAGCGCTGTGGAATATTTGCCGGGCGCGCCACCAAACAGTTAGCTAACATTGTGATAACTTCCGCGTGGCTCGAGGTTCTGCCAAACTGAGGCTGTCGCACAAACTTTGCGCGCCGGCTTGACTGCGCGGTCCAGTTCGTGGGTCTCTACCCGCTGCGCCTGGGCGCCGAATTTCGTTGTCGCTGCTCTTACGCATGCAGCGCCGGTCAGATCGGCCTTCATCGGTTCTCTCCTAATTGAGGATCTTTACTTGCGGAGCTTTGCGTTGAACGGATGGGTCAGAGGCGCAGGGATAGCCGTCGCCGGCGTTGCGTTGGCCGTCGCCGGATGGCTGGCACTCGGCCGCCATAAAGTGGATACGCGGCGCGTGTACCGCATTGGGTACGCGAGTGACGCCCCCTTCCACTTTCGGGGAAACGACGACAACCCCGCTGGCCTCGCAGTCGAACTCGTACAGACCGCAGCTCGCCGGCGCGGTATCCGGCTTGAGTGGAAGCAAGTGGCCGGCTCGGCGATTGATCCCATCCGCCGCGGCGATCTGGACTTCTGGGTTCTGCTCACGATCCGTCCGGAGCGGCGGAAACTGGTTCACCTGACCGATCCTTATCTATTGACGGAGACCTGCTTCTTGGTTAGAGCCGATGGACCGTTCCAAAACCTCGAACAGATCCAGAAGGCGCGGATCAGCGTCTTGGATTTTGGCATTCACCGGACTATTCTGAAGAGCCTGTTGCCTGAGATGAAGCCGGTGATCGTTGACTCCAGCCGGGAGGCTGTGGCCGCAGTGAGTGAAGGCCGGGCCGATGCCGCGTATGTGGACCAGTTCGCCGCTGTGACGGCGTTGCTGGCCGCCGATGCCAGGAAGGCGCTGAGAGTTATACCCTCCCACGCACCTCGGGGGTTGATGGGACTGGCATCGTCCTTCGGCGCCGCGGAGGTCGCGGACCAGCTCCGTGACGAGATGACGGCGATGACCGGCGACGGTACGATGGCGCTCATCGTCGAGCGGTGGGGGTTTTTCCCGAGCCTGACAACCGAAGCCGTCGAGGGCCTGACGACCGCGCGAAAGAGAGTGCGCTGGCTCGCCATGGGCGCGACCGGCCTTTTGGCGCTCTTGCTGTTGACGACCTGGCTTTGGTTGACACTCCGGCGCCAGACCGAAGAGCGCTCCAAACTGGAGCAACAACTGCAGCAGGCGCAAAAACTCGAAAGCATCGGAAGACTGGCGGGTGGCGTAGCTCACGACTTCAATAACCTGCTGACCATCATCAACGGCTACACTGACTTGTTGCTGAGTGAAATGAAGCCGGGAGACACACTCAGGAATCATGCCTCCGAGATACGGAAAGCCGGCGAACGCGGCGCCGGGTTGACGCAGCAACTGCTCGCCTTCAGCCGGAAGCAGATCATCGAGCCCAAGCCGGTCAACCTCAATGCGCTAGTGGCCGACTCCGAAAATATGCTCCGGCGAGTGATGGGGGAGGATATCGAGATCCTGACGCTGTGCGACGCTTCGTTACGGCAGGTGGTCGCTGATGCCGGCCAGATCAATCAAGTTCTCTTGAACCTGGCAGTGAATGCCCGGGATGCGATGCCCTCGGGGGGCAAGCTCATCATCGAGACCACCAATATTGACCTCGGCGCGAGTTACGTCGACAGACATCCTGGCGTGGCGTCGGGGCCCTACGCCGTGTTAGCGGTCACCGACAATGGGGCGGGGATGGACCAACAGACCCTGCAGCGTATCTTTGACCCGTTCTTCACCACCAAGGAGCAGGGCCGGGGTACGGGCCTGGGGTTATCCACCGCCTACGGAATCGTCAAACAGAACGGAGGATTCATCTCGGTTTACAGCGAGCCGGGTAAAGGTACGGCGTTTCGTATCTACCTTCCGGCGCCAGCTCGCGTACCGGCGGCCGCGAAGGAGGCCGATCCCGTTGTTACCGTTGTCGGCGGCTCCGAGACGATCCTGCTGGTCGAAGACCAACCCGAAGTGCGGACCCTGGCTGCCAAGGTTTTGACCAGCTATGGATACCATGTGCTCGAAGGCGCCCATGGCGAGGATGCTCTTTTGCTCGCCAAGCTGCATCCGGAGGATATTCAGTTGTTGTTGACGGATGTCATTATGCCGGGAATGACCGGCCGGGAACTGGCAGAACGGCTCAAGCAACTCAACCCGGCGGTCAAAGTAGTGTATATGTCGGGGTACAGCGGAAACGCGGTCACGTATCAAGGCCTGCTGGATCCGGGAGTGGATTATGTCCCGAAACCATTCACAGCATTGAGCTTAGCAGGCAAAGTGCGCGAAGTCCTGTCGCGTGCGGGCCCCCGTGGCACAATCCTCGTGGTTGATGATGAGACAGGGATCCGGCAATTGTTCGAACAGCTCTTGACGGGGGAGGGGTACGAAGTCTTGTCGGCCACCAACGGCGCGGAGGCACTGCAAATCGTGCGAGGACGGGACCTCGATCTCGTGATCACGGACCTGGTGATGCCCGAGTCGGAGGGGATCGAGACCATCCGCGCGATCCGGAGCGAGCAGCCGAATCTCAAGGTCATCGCCGTATCGGGAGCGTTTGAGGGCCAGTTCCTGCAGTCGGCCGCGCTACTGGGCGCCTGCGCCACATTGTTGAAACCAGTTGGGCGGGACCAACTACTCAGCACGGTGCGCCGGGTCCTCTCCACGGCGCCTCTGCCAACGGCCTAGCCTCTCTCTCCGAAATGTGGTAAATAATCTAAACCGCCACTGTCAAGGCGGCCAGGCAAATAGACAGAGAATCGTCAGATGCCGAGCCCCTCGTCGGCTAGGAAGACCGCGCCGAAAAAGGATGGCCGCTGGAAGGGCGAGCTTTCCGCGGGAGCCATACGCTCTCAATTAGAGGACATCCTGGCGAGCGAAGAGTTCGTCAAGTCCGAGCGGCTGTGCCGCTTTTTGCGGCTTACAGTGGGGTGGACGCTGGCGGGTCGAGCCGGACAGCTTAAAGAATACGTTATCGGGAGAGATGTTTTCGACCGCGGCTCGTCGTACGATCCCAGCGCTGATGCCATCGTCCGGGTGGAGGCGCGCCGCTTGCGCGCGAAGCTACGCAAGTATTACGAGACGCGGGACTCGGCGCCGATTCTGATTGAATTCCCGCAGGGGAGTTACGTTCCCGTTTTCCGCAAGAAATCCGCCGTATCGCCAGCCTCGCCGAGCGAGCCCTTTCCGGCGACCAGTATAGCCGTTCTACCTTTTGTAAATCTGGGCCCGGACACTGACAAGGACCTCCTTTGCGAGGGCATCACTGAAGCGATTCTGCATAAACTGGCCACCGTTCCAGACCTCCAGGTTGTGGCGCGGACCTCGGTTTACCGTTTCCAGGGCAAGACAGGCGATGTGCGCAAAATCGGCCAGGCGCTAAGCGCGGGTACAGTGGTGGAAGGCAGCGTCCGAAAGGCGGGAAGCCAACTGCGCGTTTCCGCGATGGCCGTGAAAACCGCGGATGGATACTCGCTTTGGTCGGGCACGTTCCACCGCAAAGTGGCGAACGTCTTCGCGATACAAGACGAAATCGCGTCGGCCGTGGCACATTCTTTGCGCCTGCGCCTGGGATCTTCGGCATCGAAAAAAATCGTCAACCTGGAGGCGTATAAGTTATACCTAAAAGGCCGTCACCATTGGAACGCGGACAGACTGGAAGCGGCCATTGCGGATTTCAGGCGCGCGTGCTCGCTGTTCCCCGACTATGCGCCTCCGCAAGCGGGCCTTGCCGACGCCTACAGCTTGCAGTCTTTTCTGGGCTTGGCCCGGCCCAGCGACGTGGTGCCGAAAGCGCGACAGGCGGCGATGGAAGCCTTGCGACTGGATCCACAGATGGCCGCAGCGCACGTTTCCCTGGGTGCTTTGAGTTGCTGGCATGACTGGAATTGGGACCAAGGAGCGAAACTGTTTCGGACGGCCCTTGAACTCGAACCCAGCTCGGTGATGGCGCTCACTTACTACGGAGCGCAGTTTGTGAATCGCAGCCGCTTCTCGGAAGCCACGATGTATCTCGAAAAGGCGATCCATCTGGATCCCCTGTCGGTGCATACTCACTGGATGCTCGGCTGGGCGTGCTACCTGGAGCGCAAATACGATAAGGCCATCGATTGGCTGACGCGAGGGTTGGAACTCAGCGACGGCTGGCGCTTGCGGGTACTCCTAGGCTGGGTGTATTTAAGAAAAGTCAAATACGAGGAAGCTATCGAAGAGTTTCAGAAGTCCTTGCAAAAGCCGGGCGCCAACCTTGCGCTCTCGGGACTGGGAGAGGCATATGGCTGTTTAGGAAAAGAGCGGCAGGCAAGAGACGCCCTCAAGCAGCTGGAGACTCTGTCGCGAACCACGTACGTTCCCGCCACCAGCATGGTGTACGTGTGCGCGGGCCTTGGCGATTGGGACCGCGCGTTTGCCTGGCTGGAGCAGGGCTATCGAGAGCACTCCACGGGGCTCGGTCTACTGAGCAACGACGAGCGCTATGATCCGGTGCGTTCGGATCCACGGTTCAAGAGTATTCTGACGCGAGTTGGCCTGGCATAACGACGCAATCACCATCTGAACAGCGGCAGCCAGGCGTCCGCGGCGTGCTGAGATCCCTTCAGCGATCTTGTAGTAGCAGAGGAACTGGTACCGAAGGCTGAGGCTGTTAAGGGCCTCACGGTAGAGACTGGCATAAAGTCTGAATTCATCAGCAGGGGTCCACAAGCCTGGCATATAAAGCGGAATTGATGCGGGTGTCGTAATCAGGCGAGTCTGCCGAGTCTCTGTCCTGAACTCGATAGTGTCAATCTGCTCAATCGTAACCGGAACATCGAATGGGAAAACGTATTATTCCCGATCGACGAAATCGTCTTCCGGATACTGAGAGGGGCATCTCGGAGCACGCCGTTGTTGAAGCCGCGATCTCGTTCCCCTGTCAGCGGCCGATAAGGTTGCTGCCAGTACCACAACATTACGATTATTGGGCAGCGTCAGGCTCTTCACGGTCTTGCTAGAGTTAAGCGCGAACGAATAAGCATAAAGGTGAAGATTCTCGCCCCATACAAGTGCGGGTCCGCTTTTGGAATCGGCATAGGGCATTACTGCTGCTACTGATTCTCCGGGGGCGGCGCAAGGACTGGAAGATGTGCAGCTACTCAACCAATCGTCAAAGGTCTGGGTGAACTCCTGCGTCGTACCGTCGGCGTAGGTCACAGTAAGAGTTTGTGACGGTTGCACTCCGTAGGTGCTAATCGCCAAAATCTTGAGCGAGGTGAATTCCCCACTTGGCAACTCAATGGAATTGGCACCGGTACCAGAGACAGAATCCGGCTGATTCGGCGGACCGAACGTGAATTGCGTGCCATTCAAGTTAAGCCCCATGGGAGTTGTACCGGGAGGGCTGAGCAGGTTGGCAGAAAACACGTTCCCGAAACCGTCGAGGCTATTCGCTGGCGTAATATCGGATTGATCGGCGTCGTCGTAGAATCCATAGACGTTGTAGGCACTCGACAGATCAACAACGGTGCCCGATCCGCCAGTCAGCGGCGGGTTTACGTACACGTTCAGCGCAAAGTTCTGCGTAGCCACGCCAGAAGCAGAACCGAACATCGCCATAGCCGATGGCTGATTGGCGCCCGTGAGCGACGCCGCGCAGGTTGCGCTCGCCGTGAGCGTGTAACTGTTGGCTGAACTCCCTGGTGCAAACTCCACCGAAACGCCGGCGGGCAAACTCGAGGCCGAGAAGTTAACCGGACCACTGAAGCCGTTGACAGGTGCAACATTGAATGTCCAGGTGTTGGTAGCTCCCTGGTTCACTGAGATACCGGCGGCCGTGGGGGTGAGGTAAAAGCTGGGGTCCTTTGTGCCATAAGTCAGCGTCGTGTTCGTCGCGCTCGTATTCACCGCGTAATCGCATTGAGGCAGCGCGTTCGAAAGCACAACAAGCGAATTGGACCAGTCCGGGCTGGGAACCAGGTTTAGATTGCTGTCATACAATAATGTCTTCATGGTGAGCGATGCGTTGGAGGGATAATCGGCGCATTGTACGATTCCGTAAGCCTCTAGTACTCCTCCAAACCCCCAAGCGTAAGTCTCGCCTCCACTGGGAGTGCCGGTTAACTTCGTGCTCTGATTCGTGGTCTTATCCTCGCTGATGACGTTCCACGTTGGACACGCTGCTGTTCCTGGAGCACACGTCATCACCATGGTTCCGACGAGCGTATCACCTGGATTGACACTAATGCTATAACTCGCCACCGCTGTCTTGCTGGGGCAGCAGTGCCAACTGGTGAAGGCCCATGATGTCCCGTTGCCCGAACCCAAGACTGGCTGCAGGATATCCGTTCCATTGCCCACCAAACCGGGAAAAAAATACACGAACTGGGCGTCGTGGATCCGCGGCAGTGGCGGCACCGTCCAGGTTGAGACTGCTTTTCCGAAAGCCGTGCCGATGATGAAATTCGAATCCTCAACCCACCCGTTAATGACTAGCGGGGGCGCTGTACCCATCCCTTCCTCGACCGCGGTTTTGTGTGCCAGCGAACCCGCAGAGGCGAGTTCGCCGGATGGCCAGTAATGAGGATAGGCGCAGGAAGCAACAGATTCTGTGTTACCATCCGCATGCCGAAGGAGGCCGCCATCTTGGAAGCTTTCACCCTTTTTGAGTTGCAACACGCAGGACGGATGGAAGTAGCCAAACGGTGTGATGACATAATCGGCGGGCACGCCGCTTGGACGATTTGGCCCGGCGGGCGGGAGCGACGGAGCCGTTTGTTCCTGGGCCAACAAAGAGAAGCCGAAAAGTCCGAGCAAGACCGACAACAAAGATAGCGATTTCATCACCCAACTTGGGCAAAGCCAGTTAACCGGGGCGTCCATTTGGGTCTTCCCAGTTGGGTTCGTTACCCGGAATTTCCATTTTGGGCTTCCCAGCTCTTCGGACGGTAGCATTGTACACCTGAACCGTGCTATTTGAATGATTTTCTTAAATCCGATCAGGAATAGTTCAAAGTGCTATACGATTGTTCGTTAATGCGCACGGGGTTTCGTCGTTCGTTCGGTCTGCTCGGTTCCGCAGTTCTATTGTTGGCGTGCTGGGCGCCCGCCCAGTCTCAGACGCCGAGAGAGCCAGCGGCCAGCACTGTGCGGCCGTTGGTGTTGCTCCAAACCCAGTATCGCCTTCGGGCTGGCGACCGAGTGTCAATTGCGGCGTCCCAAGAGACGCTCCAATTCATACGCGCTGCTAAAACCCTCAACGTCACGATCAACGGGATCTGTGCGGCGTTGATGCGCTGGCCATCATCGGGAACGCCGGTTAGGTGCCTACTTCGCGTTGGAAAATGCAGCCGGGACGCAGTACACGCCGTTCAGCAGCGTGACGTGGGGCACCGTCTCTTTTGACAACGGCTGGCTGGATACGATTTTCTATAAAGAATTTATCAGCGGATCGGGAATGTTCTCCGCGACCAGCACAGCCAACCAGACGACCTGCGGGCCGTTCACGGCCTCGGGTGGCACGTTTTCGGTATTTCGCTGCAAATTCAATCCTGTGATTTCTGCGGTCGGGCCTCTCCTGTCCAATGTTGCGGGCGTGGTCGTCGCATCGGGCGTTACCTGATGGGCTTCCTTGCGCTCCTGTCCACATTTCAAGTTCGACATAGTGAGCAGACCAATCCCGTTCTAAGCTATAGGGAAGGATGAGATCATGGCCAAGCTCGTGTTTGGATTGAACCAGTCCTTGGACGGCTACGTCGACCATATGGCATTTTCGCCAAGTCCCGCGCTCTTCCGTCACTTCATTGAGCAGGTGCGCGGCTTAACGGGCATGGTGTACGGTCGCCGCATGTACGAAGTGATGCGCTATTGGGACGAAGATCAGACTGAGTGGGTTGCAGAGGAGCGCGACTTCGCGGCGGCGTGGCGGAGGCAACCAAAGTGGGTCGTGTCGCGCTCGTTGAAGTCGGTCGGCCCCAACGCCGCGCTTCTCGGGGATGACCTTAAGGCGGCGATAGGTGGGTTGAAATCTCAGCTTGCCGGGGAGATTGACGTTGCCGGACCAGCCCTGGCGCAAAGCCTCACCGATCTTGGTCTGATCGATGAGTATCGACTCTACCTGCACCCCGTCGTGCTTGGTCACGGCGAGTCATTCTTCGCCGGCCCTCGGCCGCCGCTCCGCCTTGTGACCAGCGATCGAATTGGTGGGGATGTGATCAGGTTAACCTACGTTCCTGCTTAGAGCCCGTCCCGCTGCAGCGGATTCGCCAATGATGCTCTTGACTTTACTTAGGAATTGGCGCGGCAATGCGATATCCTCCGTCCAGGTGTGAACAGTATAAGCCGCGTTCAGAACCATATGGTCGGTTTTCAGGTGATCACTGAGGCTTGTGGCTTGGCTATCTCGCCTTCGGCCTCGCCGTTACTTTGCCAACCTTCTCGGTGGTTTGCTTCGGTCTTACAGGTGGCTTCCTGGTAGGCGGCTGCTGTACTGGTTCCTGTGGAGTTTCCTGAACTGCTTCCCGCTGCCGGTGGGCGATCTCCTGGAGGCGCCTCCTGAATTCCCGGTCATCCATGCAACACATGGTAGCACTCGCCGGAGCTTGTTATCATAAGCCGGATGCCAATAAGCGCTGATCTTCTACAACATGCGTTAGTTGGACTGGAACACCGGAAGAATGAGATCGAGCAAGCTATCGCCACCCTCCGGAGTCGGTTGCGTGGTGCCGCGCCGAAATTGACAACTGGTGCTGTAAAACCTGCACGAGCCCGCAAACGTCGCCGCTTCAGTGCTGCCACAAGGAAACGCATGTCACTACTGATGAAGCAGCGTTGGGCAAAGGCGAGGAAAGCAGGGAAGAAAGGGCTGTAATTGCATGCGCCCGTGGTCTTGGTCAGCTGCTGCTTCGATACTTCTTCTCTGCCTGCAAAGTGCAGCTTCAGCTCAGCCCCCCAACATTACGTCTGGCCCGAACTACTGCTGTTGGTCCATTGGAGAAGTCAACCAGGAGTTAACGGCCGATAGCGGCATTGGCACATACACGTGGTCTCTCGTGGGAGGTTCGCTGCCTCCGGGCATTTCGATTCGAACGGACGTGCCAAGTTATTTTCCCGCAAGCGCGAGTGCGGGACTCATCGGAGTTGCCACTAGCCCGGGAACATATAACTTCATTTTGCAGGTAACCAGCGGTGGACAATCCGTTACGCAATCAGCGAGCATGCATATATCCGCGCTGATCCTCAAGGACTTCAGCCAATTTCCAGACGCATTTGTAAACGTGCCTTACCCGGTGTATCAACTGACGGCGATAAACAATGCAGGACCAATGACCTATGCGGTCAGCAATGGCACTCTGCCTCCGGGAATGAACCTGAGCGCGAGTGGTATATTGTCCGGTACCCCCACAGCACCAGGCAATTACAATTGGACCATTCAATTCACGGACGGCGTTGACACTGAGTACCGAGGCTTCAACATTAATGTCTACGCCGTCGATATCGAGACACCCGGAGAATTGCCCAACGCAACCCAAAATGCCCCTTACAGCGTTACCGTCTCAGCTTCCGGAGGCGCTGGCGGATACACCTTTACAACAAGTGGTCTGCCGAACGGCCTGACCCTGAGTTCTTCGGGAATCATTGCAGGAACAGTGACCGGCGGCCCTGGTAGATCGGCCTTCTCTTTGACCGCTACAGATTCCAATGGAGCCTCGTACAGCAAACAGATGTCGATCACGGTGATAGGCGGCACGCAATTTCCAGGTATCGCGCTTTACGGGAACGGAAACTCGGATGACTGTACCATAGGTACGCCCTGCGGCCGAAATGGATATGCCGGTGGCGGTGTACCTCCCTATAGCTGGACCGCTACTGGTTTACCGACCGGTATGGCGATCCGCTTTGGCAGTGGAACTACAAGTGATTATGTCATACCGGGCGATTTTGAGTTGTGGGGCTCACCAACCGCCCTCGGGGCTTACAACGTACAGTTGACCGTAACAGATTCCACAGGCGCTGCCACTACCAGTTCGTTCCCGCTTAAGGTATCCAGCCTGATCGCGGATTATAACGCCAGTCTACTCAATGGTGTGATTGGCGTTTCTTACTCACTTAAGCTCCGGGTTGTCGGCGGTAGCGGTCCTTACGCTGTTACCCAAAACGGTGGTTGGCTGGCCGACGGTTTGTCACTGAACTCGCAAGATCTTGTTGTGAGTGGTGATCCCATGGAGAACGGCAATTTTTTTGCGGTCTTCGAGTTTACTGATGCGGCGGCCAATTCCATACAAGTAACCAACTACTACGCGATCAGCGGCGGCACATCGACCGTCGATATCGGCACTTTCAACAACTTGGGCGAATGGCCCGTTGGGTCCAATCCCGATCTCTATTTGTACGCATGCTGCGCTTCAAACTACGTGTGGTCCGTCGTCCAGGGATCGCTTCCTCCGGGATTGGACCTTTCCCCATCGGGAAACCTGAGCGGCACGCTTAGCGCTCCGGGAACTTACACCTTCATGGTGCGTTCGGCAGACGGTTCCAATGCGGGCTACAGGCAGTTTGTGATGACGGTAACTCCGATCGGTGTTACCACAGCGACCACATTGCCATACGGAAACGTTGGCGCACCCTACACACAAGCCCTGACTGCTAGTGGTGGCACGGGTGCTTTGAATTGGAGCCTTGCCCAGTTCAATTACCTTCCGGCTGGATTAAGTCTTTCGGGAAGCGGGAGTCTGTCCGGCGTGCCAACACAAACCGGGCAATTCCAATTTAATGTAAACGTCACAGATGCGGCAGGGAATATCGGCATGGCCTCCTTCAACATGGCTGTGTACCCAGCTCCACTGACAGGGTTCGTAGCCCCTACCGGAAACGACGCCAATCCCGGGACCATCGCTCAGCCCTATTTGACGATCGGGCAGTGCGTTACAGCGGTTTTTGGCGGCTCGACCTGTATGGTGAGAGCCGGAACCTACCATGAGACGGTAACGCCAAACTCTGGTATCACCATCATGGCCTACAACGGCGAGACCGTTACGGTTGATGGAACCGATCCAGTAACGAACTGGACGTTGCATGGAGGCTCGATCTACAGAGCCAGCGTGACCCTCAACAGCGACGACACCAACCAGCTATTTGTTGGCACGGACATGATGACCGAAGCCCGATGGCCCAATGGTGACAACCTCTTCCTGGTGAACTGGGCCAACACGGAAGCGGGAACCGACGACTCGCACCTGGTCGACAGCCACTTGCCCGACGTAAACTGGACCGGTGCGAAGGTTCATCTTCTGAGCGGCACTGATCCCTGGTCACCCCAAACAGCCACTGTTACCGGTTCGTCCAAGGGACAACTGAACATCACTCTCGATGACCAGGACTACAGCCCGTACATCCAACCGCAAGCCGGCGGGTTCTACTACCTCTACCGTTCGTTTGTCGCGTTGGATAAACAAGGGGAATGGTTCTACGATTCCAACAAAAACGTCCTCTATTTTTGGGCCCCAGGCAACGTGAACCCGAACACGTTGCAGGTTCATGCCAAACACCGTCAGTTTTGCTTCGATTTGAGCGGCCGTTCCAACGTGACAATACAGAATATCAGTCTCTTTGGATGCGGGATCAACATGAATGCATCCAGCGCTAATAATGTATTGTCCGGTATCGACGCCCAGTACCTATCGCAGTTTACCGACATGCCAGCCATGAGCCCCAATTCGACATCTTATTGGTACACCCACTACGCGGACTCGGGGATCGTCCTGAATGGCTCCGGGAATATCCTACGGAACAGCACACTTGCATGGAGTGCGGGTAATGGCGTCTCGCTGATGGGGAGCAGCAACACGGTAACAAACAATCTAATATACAACACTGGTTATGCCGGCAACGATTCTGGCGGCGTAACCTTATTCGGCACTGGTCACACGGTTACGGAAAATACAATCCACACCGGTGGGCGTGTTCTGATAACGATCTGGGGCGTCAACCCAGACAACAATGACATCGGTTACAACAATCTGTTCAACGCCATGTTGCTTTCACTTGACGCAGGAGAAATTTATTCAGGCGAAGCGAACGTAACCGGCACGCGTATCCATCACAATTGGCTCCACGACACGCAAACGCCCATCCCGTTTGGGCCGGGCGTTCTCCCGGGCCTTTCGCGCTCGGGTGTGTATCTTGATGAGGATTCCACCGGCTTTGAAGTAGATCAAAACGTGCTTTGGAACAATGAGTACGAGAACATCAATGTAAATGCGTCCAACGCTAACGTGACGCCGATGGACAACTATATCCACAACAACTCCATCCCCGACGTGGCGCCGTACGCATACATTCGGCTCTTCCAAATCCTGCATTGCGGGACCATGCTGGTGCAGGACAATTTGGTCTTCGAGCCTGTCACCCAACCCGGCACCAACCCACCCTGCATGGCAGTGGATAACAATGCAACCGCCCCCGGTGCGACGGATATGACGGCGGCGGTGCACGTGGGCTGCAACTTCGCGGGCTGTTCGTCGAGCGGTCCTCCAGCAGTTTCGGGAACGTCGATATCGCCATCTATCGCACTGCAGCCTTTTTCCGTAACTGTTGAAGTAGGCCAGACGGCCACGTTCTCGGTCACCGCTGAAGGGTCTCCGCCGCTGACTTACCAATGGAGACAGAACGGCACGAGCATCCCCGGCGCCAACACTGCAAGTTACACCACGCCGGCAGTTAGCTTGGCCGACAACGGTGCCCTATTCACCGTCAAAGTAAGCAGTCCACACGGAAGCGTGGTGAGTAGTGCCGCCACTCTGAGCGTCGAAACGCCTTGAGGGGCTTGAACTGCCTCCGCCGGGCAGCAGGCAATGGAACTAATTCACTCCAAGGGAGTTGCCCCTGCAAGCTTTTGGTCTCATCATTGCTTCGGGCGGACATTACCTGCGCCCGTTAAACGAGTTCTTTGTTCTTTGACGTTTGAGCCGCTGATGCGCCGCCATCGTCACCATCTTCGTGCCGATCAGCAGCTTCGCTTAGCCGCCTATCTGTCCGAGCATCCGGTGCTGGAGACCATCGTTTCAAGCAGCGCCTCTGCTATCTGCTGCTGAAAAGACATCACAGCCGCAAGCAGTGCCAGCAACTAGTGCCGCGCTTTCTCTGGGCCGTTTACCAGTTGCGACAGGATCTCTGGCTCAGCTGGTCCAGCTCGGTCAGACTCTTTCAGCCTAGTCGGAGGAGATCGTTTGCATGTGGCGCTTCACCCGCAACAACGGTATCACCGAAGGCCTCCACAACAAAATGGAGCTCATCAACCGCCAAGCCTACGGCTTTCGCAACTTCCAAAATTACAGACTGCGGGTGAAGGTGTTATGTTCTTAGAAATCAGTTCGGGATCTCGGGTTGCCACCTTTGTTGGCGTAGAGCCGGCAAATGATTCGAGTGGTGGGCGGTCGCGGGCTCGAACCGCGGACCTTCTGCTTGTAAGGCAGACGCTCTAACCAACTGAGCTAACCGCCCAATGGCGTGAAATCAATATCTTACCAGAGGCATCGACCGCCGATCATTGCCTGTTTTGGGGAAAATTGTGGGGACCCCAACCAAAGCCGATGTGGGAACCTGCAGCGAAAGGGCTTCCACGGCCTCGCGCTTCGCCTTCATCATATGTGAGTACCGTTCCAGCACGGAGCGGCTCATGTGACCCGCCAGTGCCAACATCGTTGACTCGGGCACACCTGTCTCGGCCATTTTTGTGAGGGTCGTGTGGCGCAGATCGTGGAACCGGCACTTCGCCCGTGCTACTTTTCTGATGGTTCCCCGCGCCGTCTTGTTATGTGTAACTGGCCTCGTCGGGTCTCGGAATCACTCGGCCTTTGCCGGCCGTACTCTTCGCCTTCTCGACTGTTATCATGCGTTCGCGGAGCTCTAAGAATTTCCAATGGCGCTGACAAAAGTGCGGCTACGCGTTTGGCTCCGCCCGAAAGTTCAAAAGAACCCGCCTACGAATCACGCCCTCTAGCGTCGGCAGCACGTCACAAGCACAGAAGCGACCCGAGACAGTTGGGGTTACAAAGACTAACTAGGCGGTGCCCCGTAGGTCGCGCCCACTTGATGCGCCACCGCCCATTCCGCATCGGAATCCAGAAAAACCGCTTTCGTCGCGTAATCGCAATTCCAAATCAGGCCTTCTGCCTGGTGCGAGTGCTTTGGGTATTTTCATAGATTCTTGCCAATCGATATCACGAGGAGAGGGACCCGCGTGCTACAGAATGATCGATACGACGAGTTTCAGTCTCAAGCAATTCCCTCAAGATCTGCTCTGCTAATCTGACGCTTGCTGGTGCTTGACTTCCGGGAACCTCGGCTTCGGCTTCGAGGATGCTAACTGCCACGTCGAGGGCAAGCCTGTCGAGGTCGTCCATTGCCGTAACCTCGTACATAAGCCAGCATTCACGATTCCAGCGTGCACTGTTGTCCTGTGCTTGGCTAAGTGTTTCAAACGGAATGGAGGAATACGATATCGGCGGGCCAGTTTGTTGTAAATTGTTCCTGGTGGTTGTATTTACCAAGCTTGTTGGCCCAAGGGGAGGGCGGACCACCCAACAAACTCAACTCCACGTCAAGTGGTATTCCGTTTGCAACACGAGAAGCGGGAGTTACGCCTATGGAATCCGAGGATACAATTCCGGTGTTCATTTCGAGAAAAGATCCGTGCACCGCTGAGCATGCTCATTTCATCCACAGCGACAAAACTGTGGGCGTATTGGGCGACTTACCGGAGTTGACGAGTGCGGTTCGTAAAGGCGATCTCGAAGCGATCAGTATCCTGTGTGCGCAGTTGTTCATTTTGAACTCCGCACCAAGCTGACGGTAGCAGCTTTTCTTTGGAGAAGCTTCTGAAACAGATGCGTCAGTTGAAATCACCATACCCGAGTTCACACCCGACGATTCCGCCGCAGCACACGCGGTATGTCCGCAGTTGCAGGCGATAGATATTCGATTGGCAGAAGTCGAGTTTCAACCGACGTAGCACCGTCAGCAGTCCGATGCGTATTGGGTCAAACCAATTTCACCCATTCGAACTTGAATGCCACTTTTTGAGCATGCGCCGCACGTTCGTGTTGGGCCAAAGATCGCTGCAACATCAACTGCTCTCGTGGCAATCTGGCCAACTTTGAAGACAACACCGCGACCGAATCGTGATCTCGCCGATCCGCTGCACGACGCAGTTGCTCCTCTAAGCGGAAATTCTGCTGGACGACCTGTCCAAGCTCTCTCCAGAGGCGTTTACATTCCGGGCATGCCGAATCAATTTCGTCGCAGAAAACAATTTCAAGTGTTGATTTGCCCGTGTGCGATGGGGTAATTTCTCGGCGTGGCAAGGAATCCAGTCTGATCCACCCATCTACGCCTGTGGTTTCTGAGTACTGGACGTATAACTGCATCAGGCGCTCAATCGTTACTTCCCCTTTGCCCCTTCGCCATCGTCCAAGCTGGGTACGCCCGGATCGGGTAGATCGTCTGGAGAAGGTTGCAGTTGAGGTTAATTAGAATCGGCATCGTGTCTTTTCAACAACGGTTCAAGCAGTGCGGCCGGCTTAGTCCTTCCTGGCCATGAAACGCAACCTTTCCTCGGCCATGAGGTGACGCAACCATTCCTCGTGGTGGGCAGCACTGTGAGACAGAAGATCTCGCATCGCTGCGGCACGAATGTTTTCTGCCCGTTGAATGGTACTCTCAAACGGTAAGCTTTCAAACCCCGCTCCTCCCTCGGTCCTGTCTCGAACGATGCGATCTTGTCGAAGAACTAAACTCACGTACTGTGCGTTGATACGCTCAAGCCGGTTCTGCAAGGTGAAACAAAGGGCGCAGTAGGCCATGAAGCTCTCAAGCACCTTGGACCAAATCGGCTTTCGGCAATAACTCGAGTAGGGAAACGGAGTAACGCCGTCCCTCCCAAATCACCCTCGACATTCCGAGGAGCGTTGTCGAGTGTTGGGACGCCTCTTGTAGCAGGGCACCGGTAGGGGTAACTGGCATTTGCTCGCCTCCCGGCTTGTCCAGGATGGCGCCTATCGGAGCCTTCAAACGGTATCGGGATACCATTTTGTTTCGTGGTGCGAATCCAAAGTGTGCACGCCTCGATACGCCAAAGACGGTCAAGAAGTAGCTGAAGACACAGTCAAGAGCGTATTCCGGTAACGTTCAGTACGGAAATTTATTGACAGATGCGCACCGGAGGACTCGTCGCCACCCAAACCACCTCCACAACCGCACGGTCAGCACGACTCGGGCCAAGCAGTACCGGGAACGGAATTGGGTCTAGCGTTTCGGCTCCGTGTCGGGGGGGCCAGCCGGGTTCCGATTCGTGAGTGCCACACGGAGGTGACTGAGAGGCGTCTTGCTTGCGCCAGACACGCGGCACTCTTGAGGCTCCACAGCGGGGAAACGTGACCCGGAAGGGCATCTGCCACTGAGGGAATTGCTGCGCGGCTGAATGCAACCGAACACCGCTGCGGGGTACCCCAATGCGCTCCGCGCTTGATTGCGGTTGACTTCAACATTGTGGTTGTGCCAAATTTCCCAGCAGGAAGCAAATCTTGGACTTGAAATCATTACTAGCGCGGTTGGCAGGTCGGAAGTCCGACCCGGGCAAGCCGCCCTCGGACCGCCCGGCCTTCTTGAAGTCGATGCAGCA
>JASHOO010000298.1 GCA_030041035.1 Bryobacteraceae bacterium
CCTTCGGGGCAGCTCGTCGGATCGCTTCCCAAAGACGACTTTTCGGTGTTGGACAACAACGTGCCGCAGGAGATTTCGGTTTTCGAGCGGCGCACGGAGCAGCCGCTCTCCATTGCACTGCTGATCGACACGAGCGGCTCGACGGCGAAGGATCTGAAATACGAGGTGGATTCGATCACACGCTTCCTGCACGCGCTGTTCAGGGAAGGGAATCCGGAAGACGCCGTGGCGCTCTACAGTTTCAATTACCAGGTGGTGTCGCACAACTATTTCACGCACAACGCTCTACCGCTCGAACGTTCGCTGCGCACGTTGCACGGCGATGCCGGCACGTCGCTTTACGACGCGATTTATCTGACCTCACGTGAACTAGAAGGCCGCCAGGGCCGGCATGTGATGGTGATTGTCACCGATGGCGGCGATATCACCAGCAACGTGGATTTTCACGCGGCGCTGGAGGCTGCGCAGCTCGCCGACACGGCGATCTATCCGATTCTGGTGGTACCCATTCCCACCGACGCCGGGCGCAACATCGGCGGCGAGCATGCGCTGACCACGCTCTCACTCGGCACGGGCGGGCACGTCTTCCTGCCGACGCTGGGCGACGAAATGGACGCCGCCTTCACGCAGCTCATCGAAGATCTGCGCACGCAGTATCTGCTGGCTTACTATCCCAAAGACGTACCGCTCAGCAAGAACCGGTTTCACCGGCTGGACGTGCGCGTGCGCAATCCACAATTGCGCGTGCTGGCGCGCAATGGCTATTATGGGGAGGCGGAAACGAAATTCGCCAGTCCGAGCGGCAGAATATCGGTGGATCCCGAGACGTCAAAGCCAAACCCCAAACCGTAGGAGCGTCAGTGTCGTCCAAAGGCAGTGGAAAATCGGGCACGCGCGCGCCCGAGCATACGTTTGAAGAAGCCAAGTACCTCAAGCGGTTGATCGAGCAGCAGACCCCGGTGCTGGTGAAGCTGAGCGATAACGAGGAAGTCACCGGGGTGATCGAGTATTACGACGCCTCGTTTATCCGCATCACGCGGCACGGCGAGCCGAATCTGTTCATCTTCAAGCACGACATCAAGTATCTGATCGAGGCGCCGGCGTAGTGGCGTCGTATCTGGATACCGCGGTCGAGATCGCTCGAGAGGCGGGCGCGCTCGTCGCGGATTTTTTCGCGCGCGGCATTCCGTTTGAACTCAAAGGCGAGTACGATCTGGTCACCGAAGCCGACCGGGCGTCGGAACGGCTGATCGTTGAGCGCCTGACCAGGCACTTTCCCACGCACGCGATTGTGGCGGAGGAAGGCGGCGGGCACGAGAGCGCTTCCGGCTACACATGGTACGTGGACCCGCTCGACGGCACGACCAATTTCGCGCACGGCTTCCCGTGCTTCAATGTGACGCTGGCGCTCGAGCAGCAGGGCGAGCTGACGGCCGGCGTGATTTACGATCCGATTCACAAAGAGATGTACACGGCGGAGCGCGGGGCGGGCGCGTATTTGAACGGGAAGCGCATTCACGTTTCGAAGGTGGCGAAACTCGCAAACGCGCTGGTGGCGACAGGCTTTCCCAGCCGCAAGCGGCACCTGAGCATCAATATTCACTTCTACTATCAGGTCGGCATGCTGACGCACGGCGTGCGGCGCTGCGGATCGGCGGCGATTGATCTGGCGTTCGTGGCCTGCGGGCGCATGGATGCATTCTGGGAATTCGGGCTGAATCCCTGGGACATGGCGGCGGGCCGGTTACTGGTGGCCGAAGCTGGAGGCAAATTCAGCGGCATGCACGGCGAGGCGCACCAGCTTCGCGGTCCGGATCTGCTGGTGGATAACGGGCTGATTCACGAGGAGATTTTGGAGATATTCGCGGAAGTTTTTGAAGGCAAGTATCGGGTGCCGATGGCGAAGATTTAACGGGTGCTCACAAACACGTCGCCCCGATTCCGATGCGCTTGCGCAGGAAGTGGGTGCGCTGGCCGGGCGGCCTGGCGAGCAGGCGGCGGATCTGGTCGTCGAGGGCCAGCTCACTTTCCAGTTTTAGGGCCTTGAGCTTGTGGCGGCGCGACGGTTTCTTGTTTTTTGAGCGTTCTCGTGAGGACATCGAGCACTGCCTGGTCGCGCGGGCGGTCAGCGCGGGCTTACTAGCTTGCGCAGATTGGCCGGCGTTCTGCGGAAGAAGAAATCGACATCCACCGTGGTTACTGGTGCGCCTTGCAGAGCGGCGGCATTGCCGATCATGACGGCTTCGAGACCGGTCTCGCGCAGTACGCGAGCGACGCGGATCAGAATGGGAGCGGCGTCCATAATGGTGAGTTGCGTTGTCAGGTTAACATTTCCACCGCGGGCGGGTGAAAAGGTCGCGTCTCCGCTCCAACTATTCCTTTACTTTCAGCGCCTTAAGATGTTAGCCTAAGTGTCTCATTTCCATGCGAACAGTTGATTTGATCCAACGGAAGCGCGACGGCGGAGAACTGGATGCGGGAGAGATTTCCCATCTGGTGGAGGGGTATACGCGAGGCGAAATACCCGACTACCAGATGTCCGCGTTCCTCATGGCCGTTTTCTTCGCCGGCATGACGGACCGCGAGGTCAGCACCATGACCGATTGCATGATCCGCTCGGGTGAGACGGTGGATCTGTCGGGTGTGAAAGGGATTAAGGTCGATAAGCACTCGACCGGCGGCGTGGGAGATAAGACCAGCATGATCGTAGCGCCGCTGGCGGCCGCGGCCGGGGTGGTGGTGCCGATGATGTCGGGCCGCGCGCTGGGACACACGGGAGGGACGCTCGACAAGCTGGAATCGATTCCCGGGTTTCGCACGGATCTGACGGTGGAGCAGGCGACGGCGCAACTGCATGAGCTGGGACTGGTTTTCATCGGGCAGTCGGAACGGGTGGCGCCGGCGGATGGCAAGCTCTACGCGCTGCGCGATGTGACCGCGACGGTGGAATCGATTGCGCTGATCGCCTCGTCGATCATGTCGAAGAAGCTGGCGGAAGGGGTGGATGCGCTGGTGCTGGATGTAAAAGTCGGCAGCGGCGCGTTCATCAAGAAGCAGGTGGACGCGCGGCGGCTGGCGCAGATGATGGTGGGGATCGGGCGGCGCGTGGACAAGCGTGTGCAAGCGCTGATCACCGACATGAACCAACCGCTCGGATATGCGGTGGGCAACGCGCTCGAAGTGATGGAAGTTTCGCAGACTCTGATGAACCAGGGCCCGTCGGATCTGACGCGCCTGAGCCTGGAGCTGACGGCGCGCATGATCTTTCTGGCCAAGCTGGCGCCGACGCTCGAAGATGCACGGCACGTCGCCGAAAACAAGCTGGTGGATGGCTCGGGTTACCGCAAATTCAAGCAGGTGATTCAGGCGCAGGGCGGCAATCCGAAGGCGCTGGATGAATTTGTGCTGTTGCCCAACGCGACGGGAATGCGCGAGATCACTTCGCCGCGCGCGGGATACATCAGCGCGATCACGGCGGAGGATATCGGGCGCGCGTCCACCTTGATGGGAGCCGGCCGCAACCGCAAAGAGGATCGCATCGATCCCGCGGTGGGCGTGATTCTGGAAGTGAAAGTGGGAGAAAAAGTGGACGCGGGTTCGGTCTTGTGCCGCCTCTACTACACCAACGAGGAGCATGTAGAAGAGGCGTCCGAGCTGGTGGAGGGCGCGTTCCGCGTTTCTTCGCAGAAGGCCGAGGATCGGGAGCTGATCCTGGAGGTGGTGGGGTGACCGCCGGCCGGGATCTTCACGCCTGTTAATGGGCCGCTATACCGGCCTGCTGGGCATTCTGGTCATCCTGTTGGTGGCGTGCCTGTTCTCGACCGCACGGCGGGCCATTCAACTGCGCGTGGTTTTGTGGGGGCTGGGTCTACAGTTCTCGCTGGCGCTTCTGATCCTCAAGACTCCTTTTGAAAAGCTGTTTCAACTGGCCAGCGTGGGCGTGAACGCCATGCTCAACTTCGCTGAAGCCGGCAGCAATTTCGTATTCGGGCCGCTGGGGATCAAGAGCGGGCCGTTCGGCGTGGTATTTGCGTTTCAGGTGCTGCCGATTGTGATTTTCATCGCGTCGTTTTTCTCGATTCTCTACTACCTGGGCGTCATGCCGGTGGTGGTGAGGGCGATGGCGGTAGTGATGCAGAAGATCATGGGCGCGAGCGGGGCGGAATCGCTGAACGTGGCGGCCAGCATCTTCATGGGCCAGACGGAAGCACCGCTGACCATCAAGCCGTTTATTGCGGGAATGACGGAATCGGAGCTGTTCACCATCATGGTGAGCGGGATGGCGCATATTTCGGGAGCGGTGATGGCGGCGTACGTGAAAATCGCGCATGTGGAAGTGGAGCACCTGCTGACGGCGGTGATCATGACGGCGCCGGCGACCATCATGCTGGCCAAGATGTTCGTGCCGGAAACCGGGAAACCGGCGACGGCCGGGCAGGTGGATGTGCGGGTGGAGAAGACCGCGGTCAACGTGATTGATGCGGCGGCGCAGGGCGCGGGCGACGGTGTGCAACTGGCGCTGAACATCGCGGGGATGCTGATTGCGTTTCTGGCGCTGATTGCGATGATCAACGGCATTCTGGACTGGGGCCGCACGTTGCCGGGACTGCACTGGCTGCCGGGGTCCATGCAGCAGATTTTTGCCTGGCTGTTCGCTCCGGTGGCGTGGCTGATGGGGGTGGCGTGGGACGATTGCGCCACGATCGGCAACCTTCTGGGTACCCGCTTGGTTCTAAACGAGTTTGTGGCTTTTTTGCAACTGGGACCGCTAAAATCGCATCTCGCCCCGAGGTCGTTCACAATCGCGACATATGCTTTGTGTGGTTTCGCTAACTTCAGCAGTATCGCCATCCAGATCGGGGGAATCGGGGCAATTGCGCCCAGTCGGAAGGGGGATCTGGCGAGGCTGGGTTTAAAATCAGTTGCAGTAGGGTCGATGGCGAATTTTATGTCGGCATGTATCGCGGGGATGCTGGTTTGATTTCGGATGCCGCCAAGTGGATCGGGGTGCGGACCAAGCTGCGGCCAAAGATTGCCGTGGTGCTGGGGAGCGGGCTTGGGGGATTCGCCGAGGAACTGATTGGCCGGGAAGAGTTTCTGTACACTTCCATTCCGCACTGGCCGGCTTCGACGGCGGCGGGTCACGCGGGCAAACTGGTTTTCGGGCTGCTGGGGACGCTGGAAGTGGCGGTGATGGCGGGGCGCGCGCATCTGTATGAGGGGTACACGGCGGCGCATGTGGCGCTGGGGGTACGGGTTTTGGGGGAACTGGGGGCGAAGGCATTTGTTTTCACCAACGCTGCCGGGGGAATCCATGCGTCGTTCGAGCGTGGAGCGCTAGTGCTGATTTCCGATCACATCAATTTGCAGGGGGCGAATCCGCTGCTGGGGCCGAATGATGAGGCGCTGGGGCCGCGGTTTCCGGATATGTCGGAAGCCTACTCGCGCGCGTATCGCGAGACAGCGAAGCAGGTAGCGAAGGAAGTGGGCGTCCGGCTGGGCGAGGGGGTATACGCGGCGGTGCTGGGGCCGAGTTACGAAACGCCTGCGGAGATCCGGTATTTGCGGACGATCGGGGCGGATATGGTGGGGATGTCGACGGTCGCGGAAGTGATTGCGGCGAATCACATGGGCGCGCGCTGCCTTGGGATTTCGTGCGTCACCAACATGGCGGCGGGGGTTTTGCCGCAAAAAATCCATCACGCGGAAGTGCTGGAAACCGGCGAAGCCGTGCGCGGAACGCTGGTGAAACTGCTGAAGGCGCTTCTGCCGCGGCTGGAAATCTGAATGGATGCGCTGGTTGCGGCCGCGCTCGGAGTGCGCGAGAAGGCGCATGCGCCGTTTTCGAAGTTCAAAGTCGGCGCGGCGCTCGAAGATGAAACGGGCCGCGCGCATACGGGCTGCAACGTCGAAAATGCGACCTACGGGCTCACGATATGCGCGGAGCGCGTGGCGGTGTTCAAAGCGATTTCCGAGGGCGCGCGCAAATTCCGGCGGATTGCGGTGGCCGCCGATACCGACGTGCTGACCCCGCCTTGCGGCGCGTGCCGGCAGATTCTGTGGGAATTCTGCGGCGATATCGACATCATCCTGGCGAATCCGCGCGGCAAGACGGAAACT